>NZ_JAKJJW010000009.1:0-122001 GCF_025669985.1 Brachybacterium atlanticum
GACGCTCTTCCGATCTCAGGCCGAGCCCCCCCGCGCCGACGCCGGCGCCGCGGTGCTGCCCGCCGTCGCCGCCCCCGCCGTCGGCATCCCCGCCGCGGGCGGTGCCGAGGATGCTGAGGGCGCCGGGGACGAGGCCGCCGTCGCCGCCCTCGCCCCCGCCGCCGGCACCGCCTTCTCCGTCGAGGTCGGCCCGACCGCCGAGGAGATCGCCGCCGCCGAGGCCGCCGAGCGCGAGGCCGCCGAGCAGGCCGCCCAGGAGCAGGCCGAGCAGGAGCAGGCCGAGCAAGAGCAGGCCGAGGCGCAGGAGACCGAGTCCGCCGACGAGCAGGCCGAGGCGCAGGAGACCGAGTCCGCCGACGAGCAGACCGAGACCCGCGAGGACGACTCCGCGGAGACCTCCTCCCGCTCCAACGAGCGCGAGGAGCCGGCCGAGGACGAGCAGCAGGAGAGCAGCTCGGACGATTCCCGCAGCTCCGAGCGCTCCGAGAGCAGCTCCTCCGAGGAGCAGGAGAAGTCCGCCCCGGCCCCCTCCGCCGCCAAGGGCAGCTCCATCCTCGCCACCGCCCGCTCCGGCATCGGCACCCCCTACGTCTACGGCGGCACCTCCCCGTCGGGCTGGGACTGCTCCGGCTTCGTGCAGTGGGTCTACGCCCAGCACGGCATCAGCCTTCCCCGCGGCGCGGGCGACCAGGCCGCCGCCGGCACCGTGATCCCGCGCTCCGAGGCCCGCCCCGGAGACCTCGTCTACAAGCCCGGTCACATCGGCATCTATGCCGGCGGCAACCAGTTCGTCGACGCCGGCAACAGCCGCGTGGACACCTCCGAGCGCAACATCTACTCCGGCAGCTGGACCTTCATCCGCATCGGCGGCTGAACGACCCTGCCCCTCGACGGCCCCGCCGCGCCCCTCCCGGGCGAGGCGGGGCCGTCGACATGCGTGGGGGAGGACACGGCGACGGACGAGAGGCACGGCGGTACCGTGTCCTGGTGTCCTCCCTGCGCGACCTGCTCTCCGTCCTGCTGCTGACCGCGGCGACGCTGCTCGGCGCCCTCTGGCTGCCCGGCGCATGGATCGAGCGCAACGTCGTGGACCAGGAGGGGTTCCTCGCGATCACCCAGCCGCTCGCCGAGGACGCCACGCTGCAGCGCTCCCTCACCGACAGCGCCGTGGACGAGGCGCTGGACCACGAGCTCGTCCCCGGGTTCGTCGCCGACCGGGCCACGCCGCTCCTCCAGGAGCAGGCCTCGAAGGTCACCGGCACCGAGGCCTACACGGAGGTGTGGGACCGGGCGATGGTCGAGCTGCACGGTGCGCTGTTCACCCCCGGCGCCTCGCCCCTGGACGTGGACCTGCTGCCGCTCGTCGACTCCCTGCTCACCGGGGTCGAGGACACCCTGCCGCTGATCGACGACCTGCCCCGCCCGGGGGAGGCGAGCGTGACCCTGGCCAGCATCCCCGACGTGCCGCTGCTGCATCGCGCCACGGTGCTGGACCCCTGGGCGCACCGGGCCGGCCCGATCGCCCTGGGCCTGGCCGTGCTCGCGGTCCTCGTCGCCGGGCACCGTCGCCTCATGCTCACGCTCGCCGGGATCGGCGCCGTGCTCGCCGGGCTCGCGACCTGGCTGCTCACCACCCGCATCGAGGGCCTCGTCCCCGACGCCGTCGACCAGGCGGTGTTCCTCGGCCCGATCGTGCAGGTCTTCGAGCAGCGCTTCGCCGCCGAGGTGATGCCCCAGGGCGTCATCATGCTCGGGGCCGGTGCGCTGGTCGCCGCCGCCGGGCTCGTGCTGATCGGGCTGCGCCGCAGCAGCTAGAGCATGCCGAGGCGGGCGAACGCCTCCTCCACGCCGTGCTCGGACGGGGGAGCGACCTCCATGTCCGCCGCGGCGAGCACCTCGGGACGGGAGCCGCGGATGGCGACGCCCGTGCCCGCGGCCCGCAGCATTCCCAGGTCGTTCGGTCCGTCGCCCACCGCGACCGTGTCCTCGATGCCCACCCCCAGGTGCTCGGCCGCCAGGCGCAGCCCGTCGGCCTTGTCGACCTCGGCGAGGTGCAGCTCCCCGGAGCCGCGGCCGTCCTCCGAGATCGAGTTCGGCAGCGCCCCGACCTCGGGACCGATCTCCGCGGCGAGCTGCTGGATCGGCACCGGCGAGCTCCACACCGAGATCTTCGCGAAGGAGACGGAGGCCGGATCCTCGGGCACCGAGATCGCCTCGAGGATGTCGGCGAAGCCCCGCCCCCGCTCGCCCGCGGCGGGGACGGGCGCCCCGCGGCGGCGACGCTCGAGCCGATCGGCCGACGAGGCCGAGCACCACAGCGCCTCGGGCGCCTCGAGCGCATAGGCGGCGCCGTGCGCCTCGAGCAGCTCGACCGTGCGCCGGGCGAGCGCGGCGGGGAAGCGCACATCGCGCAGCAGCTCCTCGCCGATCCGGAGGTGCCCGCCCGCCGAGGTGATCATGCCGTCGAACAGCGCGGCGACGTCAGGGGCGACGATCGAGGCGGGCCGTCCGGTGCTCAGCAGGATCGCATGGCCGGCCGCGCGGGCGGCGAGCACCGCCTCGGCCTGGGCGCGCGGGACGACTCCGCTCTCGGCGAGGGTGCCGTCGAAGTCGAGGAAGGCGGCACGGCGGCGGAAGGGGGTGGACGAGGACACGATGCTCCTGGGGTGGGACGGAGGGGACTCTCAGCCTAGGCGAGGGGGTGCATCGAGCCTGGGTGGCAGCGGCGAGCGCTCAGCGCGGACGGTACAGGCTGGCGAGCACCGAGACGGTCACCTCGCGGGGCGCCCCGCCGCGGCCGTCGAGGGCGGCGAGGTCCACGTGGCGGGCGCTGGGGGTCATCGCGACCAGGTCGCGGGCCATCGCGTCGTCGAGGGCGACCGTGAGCCGCAGCGGTCGGGAGTCCTCGACGGTGAAGTGCGGAGCGAGCGCCTCGGCGAGCCGCTCCTCCTTGCGCGGGTCCGGCCGGACCATCCCCGGCACGTGCTCGCGCAGCTCGGCCAGGTGCTCGGCCGCGGGCCGCACCACCAGCAGGTGCCCGCCAGGGCGCAGCACCCGCGCGAACTCCGCCGGGTTCCGCGGCGCGAACACGTCCATCACGAGGTCGACGCCCGCATCCCGCAGGGGGAAGGGCGAGAACACGTCCCAGCCGGCCGCGGCGGCCCGGTCGTGGGCGCGGGCGGCGAAGCGCAGGGCCCGCGGTGCGGTGTCCACGCCGAGCCCCTGCGCCCCGGGGACGCGGTCCAGCACCGAGGAGAGGTAGTGGCCGGTGCCGCAGCCGATGTCGAGCACGCGCGGATCGTCCGTGCCCTCGAGCGCCCGGGCGGCGAGATCCGCGGTGAGCGCCCGCAGGGCGTCGTACGCGCCGGTGGAGAGGAAGGAGTCCCGGGCCCGGGCCATGTCGTCGTCGTCCCCGCTGATGGGGGCGCTGCCGGGCAGCAGCGAGACGTACCCCGCGCGGGCCAGGTCGAAGCTGTGGCCGCTCGGGCAGCGGAGGGTGCGATCGGTGAGCGCGAACGGCTCCCGACAGTGGGGGCACAGCAGCGCGTCGAGCCAGGGGAGCAGGGAGGCGGGGACGGGACGGGACACGACCGACAGCGTACGTCCCGTCGCCGCCGGACTCTTCGGACGGCTGACGTGCCCGGAGCGCCGCCGGTCGCCCGGGCCTGCTCGAGAAGGCGCCGGGTCCGCCGCCGATCGGCTTCTTCCGCTCACCCGGCACACGCGGCAGGCCCGGCCCCGTGGAAGGGGACCGGGCCTGCGGCGCGGTGGTGCCGAGCGCCTCGGCGAGGGAGCCAGGGCTCGGCGGGCGAGCCGGTGGGCTCAGCGGTAGGTGACGAAACCGGTCGGGTTGCCCCAGATCGGGCGCTCGACGACCTGCTGCTTGGAGCCGGAGGCGTCGATGATCTTGCCGTCGCCGGAGTAGATCGCGATGTGGCCGGGCCACACCACGAGGTCGCCGGGCTGCAGCTCGGACTGCGAGATGCTCTGCCCTGCGGCGGCCTGCTGGCTGCTGGTGCGGGGCACGTCGATGCCTGCCTGACCGTAGGCGTAGGCCACCAGGCCCGAGCAGTCCATGCCGCTGAGCGAGGACTCGCCCCAGGCGTAGGGGGTGCCGAGGGCGGTGCGGGCCGCGTCGACGATCGCATTGCCGGAGGTGGAGGTCGAGGCGGTGCTGACCGCGGCGCTGCCGGCGGGGGCGGAGGTGGTCGAGATGGTGGCCTCGGAGCCGGAGTCGACCGAGCCGCTCCCGCCCTCGAGGGCGGCGCGGGTGTCGGGGCCGACCACGCCGTCCACGGCGATGCCGGCGGAGGACTGGACGTCCTGGACCGCGTCCTCGGTCATCGAGCCGAAGAAGCCCGTGACGGGCAGGTCGGCGCCGCGGTCGTTGAGCGCGGACTGGAGCTGCTCGACGGAGGCGCCGGAGTCGCCGCGGCGCAGCGTCTCGGCCGAGGTCTCGGCCGAGGTGGAGGCGGTGTCGGCGGCCGGGGCCTGCTCGGCGGAGGTGGACTGCGAGGAGGGGGAGTCCTCCATCAGCGCCAGGTCGTTCGCGTGGGCGGCGCCGCCGGTGAAGGCGGTGCCGAGCAGCACCGAACCGAGGACGGCGGCGCCGCCCGCTCCGGCCGCGGCGCGGCGGGCGGGGAGGAGAGGGGTGCGGGCGCGGCCGAGCGCGCGGTGCGAGTTGTTCAGAGCCATGATGCGGTGTGTTCCTAACGGCCTCGGGGCGAGGCGGGTGTCCTGCTGGTCCGTGCGTCCTGCGGTGACGACCCTCGGGGAGGGGGATCGTGCCCGGCTCCCCGGGCGGGGAGGCCGTTCCCGTGCCGCGCGGCCGCACCGCGGGGCGGGTGCCGGGCCGATGGGCTGTGGACGTGGCATCCACGATAGGAGCCGGGCCCCGGGGAGGAACACCGAGTTGAAAGGGCCGCCCCCTCGTTTTGAACGAGGTTTTGCCCGCGCCGGGCGAGCATGGTGCGACTTGGTGTGACTTGACGGTCCATGGGGGATCTGGGCCACATCATCGGCATCGGCGCGGGGCTAGCCTGAGGCGGTGACTGAGACGACCCATTACGACATCGCCCTCATCGGCTCCGGCTCGGCGAACTCCTTCCCGGGCCCCGACCTCGCCGACCGCACCATCGTGCAGATCGATCGGGGCGTCGGCCCCGACCGCGTGTTCGGCGGGACCTGCCTGAACCTGGGCTGCATCCCCACGAAGATGTTCGTGCACACCGCGGATCTCGCGGCGACCCCCGCGGACGCGGCCCGCTTCGGCCTGACCGAGCAGCTGCAGCACGTGGACTGGCCGGCGATCCGCGACCGCATCTTCGGGCGCATCGACCCGATCACCGCCGGCGGCGAGGCCTACCGCCGCGACCACGAGGACAACGCGAACCTCACCCTGCTGCGCGGCACCGCCCGCTTCGTGGGGGAGAAGGAGCTGCTGGTCGATGGCAACGACGGCAGCCGGCAGCGGATCACCGCCGACACCATCGTGCTCGGCGCCGGCTCCCGCCCCGTCCTCCCGCCGATCGACGGGCTCGCGGACCTCGCCCCGCACACCTCCGACACGATCATGCGCGTGGAGGCGCTGCCCGCCTCCCTCGCGATCCTCGGCTCCGGGGTGGTCGCCGTCGAGATGGCGCACGTGCTCTCCGCGCTCGGCGTCGAGGTCACCCTGATCGCCCGCTCGCAGCGGGTGCTGCGCGCCGCCGACGCCGACGTCTCCGCGCGCCTCACCGAGATCCTTGGCGAGCGGGTGCGCCTGGTGACCGGATTCGACACCACCTCGGCCCGGCGCACGGCCGTCGGGGTCGAGCTGCGGGGCACGCGAGAGGGCCGCGAGGAGACGCTGCGGGCCGAGGAGCTGCTGGTCGCCGTCGGCCGCCGCCCCAACTCCGACCTGCTGGATGTGCGGGCCGCGGGGATCGACGTGGCCGAGGACGGCCGCGTCGAGGTCGACGCGTACCAGCGCGTCCTCGCAGGGGGAGAGGTGCGCGAGGGCGTCTTCGCCTTCGGCGACCTCTCCAGCCCCCACCAGCTCAAGCACGTCGCGAACCACGAGCAGCGGATCGTGCGGCACAACGTGCTGCACCCCGAGCAGCTGCGGCGCTCCGACACGATGCCGGTCCCGAGCGGCGTGTTCACCCATCCCCACGTCGCCTGGGTGGGGATGGACGAGGAGACCGCGCGCGCGAGCGGCCGCGAGGTGCGCGTGGCGGTGCAGGAGTACGCCTCGATCGCCTACGGCTGGGCGCTGGAGGACACCACCGGCTTCGCGAAGATCATCGCGGACGCGGAGACCACCGAGATCCTCGGCGCCCACCTGATCGGCCCCGAGGCGACGACGCTGATCCAGCTGCTGATCCAGGCGATGAGCACCGGGCAGACCGCCCGCGACATCGCCACCACCCAGTACTGGATCCACCCGGCGATGCCCGAGCTGATCGAGAACGCGCTGCTCCAGCTCGTGGACTGATCCGGCTCGCGGACCGATCCCGCTCGCGGACTGATCCGGCTCGCGGACCGACCACCGTCGGTCTCCCGGCACACTGAACGGGGGCGGCCGGGGCATCTGCCCCGGGCCGCCCCCGGCTCCCCGCGTCGAGGGAGGTCCTCAGCCCTCCGCGCCCGGCAGGCAGGATTTCAGCGGGTCCTGCTCGATCTCCGGCGCGTCCGTCGGGGTGGCCTCCTCGGTGGGCGCCGAGGTCGTCGCGCTCGAGGACTCCTCCTCGGTGGTGGATTCCTCGGTGGTGGTCTCCTCCTCCGTGGTGGTCGCCTCGGCGGTCGGCTCCTCGGTGGTGGCGGTGTCCTCCTCCGGCGGGGCGCCGGTCTCCGCGGGCTCGGTCGAGCCGGGCTCGGTCTCGCCCTCCACGGACTCCGGCGGGTCGTTCTTCATCGAGTCCTTGATCGAGGCATCCGTCCACTCCTCGAGGTACTCCCAGTCCGGGTTCCCGGAGAAGGTGACGTCCTGCGTGATCGGGTAGGAGGTGAAGCCGCCGTCCTTGATGCGCAGAGCGAGCTCCACGAAGGCGTCGACGTTGCCCACGGGGATGTCGGTCTGGATGTTCTCCTCGGTCGCGGTCACCAGGCGCGGGATGGACAGCGCGAGGGAGGTGGGGTCCGCCTCCTCGCTCACGGCGCGCACGATGCGCTGCTGGCGGCACATGCGGTTGAAGTCGTCGGAGCCCTCGCGGGAGCGGGCGTACCACAGCGCGTGGTAGCCGTCGAGCTTCTGCTCGCCGGGCTCGATGTAGCCCTCGACCTCGCTCGCGCCGCCGCCGATCGGGATCCGCCGCTCGACGACGAGGTCCACGCCGCCCAGGGCGTTGACGAGGTCCTCGAAGCCCTTGAGGTTCACCATCGCGTAGTAGTCGGTGGAGATCCCGAGGGTCTCCTCGACGGCCCAGCGGGTCGCGGTCAGGCCCGGCTCGGGATCGCCCGGGAACAGGTTCTTGTTCTCCTCGGCCCACGCCCACACGGCGTTGATGAGGTTCTCGTTCTTCCCGTAGTAGTCGAAGCCGTCGGGGAACTCCTCCGCGGCGACCGTCCCCTCGGGGAACTCGACGTTCTCGAGGTTGCGGGGGATGGAGAACAGGGCGGTCTGGCCGGTCTCCGTGTCGATCGAGGCGACCATGATGGTGTCCGGCCGGGTGCCGGTGCGGTCGGCGCCGGCGTCCTGGCCCAGGAGCATGATGTTCAGGCGCGGGGTGTCCGCCCACGGGTCCGGGCCCTCGGCGAGCCCTTCGCCGTCGCCGCCGAAGACGCTCGTGGAGCCGAACAGGCCCTGCAGCGCCCAGAGGGACTGCACGCCGCGGCCGAAGGGCACCGCGACCGCGATGACCATCACGGCCGCCAGGGCGAGGGCGAGATAGCGCTTCGCGCCCTCGAGCCGTTCCTTGGTGGTCTGGGCGAGGTTCGCCAGCACGATCTGCAGGCACCACACGAGGCCGACGACCACCACCACGAGGAGCGCGCCGATCAGCACCCCGCGGTGGGTGCCCAGGGTCGCCGCGATCCGCAGCGGGTCGCCGATCACGAGGACCGCCGCGATCGTCGCGACCGCGAGGAGGAGCACGGCGAGCATGATCACGCCGATCTGTCGCATCCGCGTGGTGACGAGGCCGGAGCCGGGCAGCGCGGAGGTCAGCACGGTCCAGCCGGCGACCTTTGCGAGGGAGCCGTCGTCCGACGAGGGACGGTCCCCGCCGGAGCGCGAGTCGCCGGAGCCGCCGGAACCGCTGCGGCCTCCGCCCGAGGCCTCTCCGCCCCGACCGGCGCCCTGGCCGCCGCTCTCGCGGCTCGCGCCGCCGCCGACGTCACCGGTGCTCGCGGCGCCGGAGGCTGCGGTGCCGGTGCTCGGGGCGGTGGCCCCGGCTCCTGCCCCGAGAGCGGCCGCGGCGACGGCGACCGGACGGTCCCGGTCCTCCTCGCGGTCCTCGTCCCACGGTGCGGCGCGGTCGTGCGCGAGGGCGTTCTCCTCGTCGTGGGGGGAGGCGTGCTCCGCATCGTCCTCGGGCTCCGTGGGGGAGGGGACGACGGGGGCGACCTCGTGACCGGGGGCTAGAGGCGCCTCGGCCGGCGGGGGCGTCTGGTCGGACGTGATCCAGGCGTCCTGCGGGGAGGAGGTCGCAGAGCCCGCCGCCGAGGCGCTGTCCGCCGCCGAGGCGCTGTCCGCCGCCGCGGTGCCCGCGGCCGCCGCGGTGCCGGAGCCGGCTGCGGTGCTCGGGGCGGATGCGGTGCCCGAGGGGGCAGCGGCGGAGCCGCTCCCGGAGGGGGTGGCGCTCGCCGGCGTCGCCCCGTCGGCCGGGGTCGGGACGCCCGCTGCACGCCGTCCGCGCGGGGACGGGGACGGTGCCGACGCGCCCGGGCCGCCGTCGGCGGAGGTCTCGAGCTGCTCGAGTGGGAAGGCGGCGCGCCGTCCACGGGGCCGGCGCGGGACGGCCCGCTCGGGCCCCCGCGGCGCGGACGCACCGGTCTGTTCCGCTCCCGAGGAGGACGGCGTGACGCCGTTGGTCGCAGAGGCCGCCGCGGCAGGCTCGTCCGAGCGAGGTGCGGCGCCCGGGAAGGAGCGGCGCTCGGCGGTGTGCGGCAGGGAGCCGGTCGAGGCCGAGGACGCCCGCGACGCGGACCGTGCGCCTCGGACAGTGCGCGAGGAGCTCGAAGGAGTCGTGGCACGGGGTGCGGGGGCCTCCGCCGGACGCGCCTCGTCGGTCCGGGCGTCGGCCTCCCGCGGCTCGGCGGAGCGCTGGTCGACTCGTGGGGTGCCGGCGGGCACGGTGTCCGAGGGGCGCGCGTCGGCAGGTCGGTCGTCTGCGGTCGGCTCGTCGGCCGGCGCCTCAGGTGCCGAGGGCGCGGGGGCGGGCGTCGCCGCAGCGTCGATCCAGATGCGCTTGGGGTTCGGGGCGCCGAAGGCCGCGTCACGGTTCCGTCGAGCCTGCTCCTTGGGGAGCGGCGTGGATTCCGAGCGTCGGACCGGTTGCTGCCTGTGCCGTCCGGACCGACGGCGGCTGCGGCGCGGGGCCGAGAAGGGGTCCGTCATACGCCACATCCTAGGGATATGCCCGCGACAGGACGCGCAGATCGCTGTGTGGACCTCGTGGAGGTCCGCTCCCGAGCACCGCACGGGACCGCTCTCGCGCACCGTGCGTAGCATGGTGCCCATGCGCCTGGCCCATACCCCGACGACCGACCTGACCTACGACGACTGCTTCTTCCTGCCCGGTCGTTCCGCGATCACCTCCCGCTTCGACGTAGACCTCGGCAGCGACGACGGCACCGGCACCACGATCCCGCTGATCGCCGCGAACATGACCGCTGTCACAGGACGTCGCATGGCGGAGGTCATGGCGCGCCGCGGCGGCCTCGCCGTCCTTCCCCAGGACCTCGCCCCCGAGCGCATCGACTCGATCGTCCGCTCCGTGAAGTCCCGGGACCTGCTCGTGGACCACCCGCTCACCCTGACCGTCGACGGCACCCTCGGCCAGGCCGCGGACCTGCTGCCCAAGCGCCCCCACGGCATCGTCGTCGTGATCGACGAGGACCGCCGCGCCCTCGGCACCATCTCCGCCGAGGAGATCGCCGGGCGGGACTCCTTCGCCCAGGTCGGCGACGAGCTCAGCACCGACGTGCCGATCCTGACCCCCGAGGACCTCGAGGTCGAGCCCTCGCGCCTGCACGCCCGCATCGCCGCGACCCACCACGACGCCGCCGTGGTCGTCGACGCGGAGGGCGTGCTGCGCGGAGTGCTCACCGCCACCGGCGTGCTGCGCTCGACCATCTACCACCCGGCCACCGACGCCGAGGGCCGCCTGCGCATCGCTGTCGCCGTCGGGATCAACGCCGACGTCGCGGGCCGGGTCCGCGACCTCGTCGACGTCGGCGCGGACGTGATCGTGCTGGACACCGCCCACGGCCACCAGGACAAGATGATCGAGGCGATCCGCACCGCACGGACGGAGCTCGGCCCCCGCGAGGGGACGGCCGTGCGCCTGGCCGCGGGCAACATCGTCACCGCCGAGGGCACCCGCGAGCTGATCGAGGCCGGCGCCGACATCGTCAAGGTCGGCGTGGGCCCGGGCGCCATGTGCACCACCCGCATGATGACCGGCGTCGGCCGCCCCCAGTTCTCCGCCGTGCTCGAGTGCGCGTCCGAGGCCCGCCGCCTGGGTGGCAGCGTCTGGGCCGACGGCGGCGTGCGCCATCCCCGCGACGTCGCCCTCGCGCTCGCCGCCGGCGCCTCCAACGTGATGATCGGCTCCTGGTTCGCGGGCACCTACGAGTCGCCCGGGCAGATGCGCACCGACGAGTCCGGCCGACGCTACAAGGAGTCCTTCGGCATGGCCTCCAAGCGGGCCGTCTCCCACCGCACCGCCCACGAGGACGCCTTCGCCCGGGCCCGCAAGGGCCTGTTCGAGGAGGGCATCTCCACCTCCCGGATGTACCTCGCCGACGGCCGCGGCGGCGTCGAGGACCTCCTCGACGAGATCACCGCCGGGGTGCGCTCCTCCTTCACCTACGCGGGCGCGGCCAGCACCGAGGAGTTCCGCGAGCGGGCCGTGATCGGGCTGCAGAGCGCCGCCGGCTATGCCGAGGGCCGTCCGGTCGCCAGCTCCTGGAGCTGACCGACGCCGGGTGGCCGGGCGGAGCCTCCCGAGCGGTCGCCCCGCCGCGCCCGCAGCGGCCTGCCCGGTCGGCCGCCGCCCGCAGGCCCGCCGGGCGTGGGGAGGTCGGGGCGCGCGGCGGCGGCCGGTAGGCTTCGGACCATGACGACTCTCGTGATCGGTGGTGCCGGATACATCGGGTCGCACGTGGTGCGACTCCTCCTGGAGCAGGGGCAGCAGGTGGTCGTGGTCGATGACCTCTCGACCGGCCTGCGCAGCCGGACGGAGGGGGCCGAGCTCATCGAGCTCGACGTCACCCTGCCCGATGCGCGCGAGAAGCTCGCCTTCCACCTGCGCGCCTCCGGCGCGGACTCGGTGATCCACTTCGCCGCCCACAAGCAGGTCGGGGAGTCCGTCGAGAACCCGGAGATGTACTGGCACGACAACATCGCGGGCCTGGCCAACGTGCTCGCGGCCTGTGCGAGCGCCGGGGTGCGGGACGTGGTCTTCTCCTCCTCCGCCGCCGTCTACGGCGTGCCGGACGTGGACCTGGTCACCGAGGACCTCGCCCCGCAGCCGATCAACCCCTACGGCGCGACCAAGTACGTGGGGGAGTGGATGCTGGCCGATGCCGAGCGCGCCCACGGCATGCGCACCGTCGCCCTGCGCTACTTCAACGTCGCCGGGGCCGGCTGGCCCGAGCTCGCGGACACGGCCGTGATGAACCTGGTCCCGATCGTGCTGGACCGTCTCGAGCAGGGGAAGGCCCCGATCGTCTTCGGCGACGACTACGACACGCCCGACGGCACCTGCATCCGCGATTACGTGCACGTGCTCGACCTCGCCCACGCCCACATCGCGGCGCTGGACTACCTGCGCGGCGAGGAGCGGCCCCACCGCACCTTCAACGTCGGCACCGGCGAGGGCTCGAGCGTGCTCGAGGTGATCGAGGCGATCGCCCGCGCGAAGGGCATCGAGATCACCCCCGAGATCGGGGAGCGCCGCGCGGGCGACCCCGCGCGGCTCATCTGCTCCGCCGACCGCATCGCGAAGACCCTCGGATGGAAGTCCGAGCACGGCCTGGACGACATCGTGCGCTCCGCGGTCGAGGCCCGCTCGGCGGGGATCACGCGCGACGTCGAGGCGTATCCCGAGGCCTGAGACCACCTGCCGCCTGATGCCACGGCGCCCCTGCTCCACGAGGAGCAGGGGCGCCGTTCTGCGTGGGACTCTGCGTGGGGAGTCCCGGGCGTGCTCCCGCCGCTGCCGGGAGCGCTCCCGCTCAGGGAAGAGAGCGGTCGCTCAGGTGAGATAGCGGTAGATCGGGTCGTGCGGGTCGATCCGCTCGATCTCCATGTTCGAGGCCGCCATGCGCGCCATCAGCGGCTCGAGGTCCTCGCGGTGCCCGATCTCGAGGCCCACCAGCGCCGGGCCCTCCTCGCGGTTGTTGCGCTTGATGTAGTCGAACAGCACGATGTCGTCGTGCGGACCCAGCACCCGGTCCAGGAAGCGGCGCAGCGCGCCCGGCTCCTGCGGGAAGGTCACCAGGAAGTAGTGCTTGAGCCCCTCGTGGACGAGGGACCGCTCGACCACCTCGGTGTAGCGGGAGACGTCGTTGTTGCCGCCGGAGACGACAACGACCACGTCCCCGCCGTCCTCCCCGGCGCGGGCCAGGCCCTCGATCACGCCGGTCGCCACCGCGGTCGCGGCGAGCGCCCCGGCCGGCTCGGCGATGATCCCCTCGACCTGGTACAGCTCGAGCATCTGGGTGCACACCGCGCCCTCGTCCACCGCGATCAGCTCGGGAGCGATCGCCTGCACCATCCGCAGCGGGCCCGCGCCCACGCGGCGCACCGCCGCGCCATCGACGAATCGGTCCATCTCGTGGAGCGCGACCGGTCGACCCGCACGCACCGCCGCGGCCATCGAGACCGCGCCGGCGGGCTCGACGCCGACGATCCGGGTGGAAGGGCAGCGCTCCCGCAGCCAGGCGCCGCAGCCGCCCAGCAGCCCCCCGCCGCCGACGGGCAGCACCATCGTGCCCAGCTCCCGGCCGTGCTCCTCGCGCAGCTGCTCGGCGGCCTCGAGCGCGACGGTGCCCTGGCCGGCCATGATCGTGGGGTGGTCGAAGGGAGGGACCTGCACGGCGCCGGTGCGCTCGGCGTCGTCGGCCGCGGCCTCCGCGGCGTCGTCGAAGGTGTCCCCGATCAGCACCAGCTCGACCAGGTCCCCGCCGATCGAGGTGATCCGCTCGCGCTTCTGCCGCGGTGTGGTGCTGGGGACGTAGATCCGGCCGGACACCCCGAGGGTGCGGCAGGCCTGGGCCACGCCCTGGGCGTGGTTGCCCGCGCTCGCCGCGACCACGCCCGCCTCGCGCTGATCGGCGTCGAGGGAGTCGAGGAAGAGGTGGGCGCCGCGCAGCTTGTAGGAGCGCACGGGCTGGAGGTCCTCGCGCTTGAGCCAGACGTCCGCCCCGGCCAGGGCGCTCAGGCGCTCGCTGTGCTCGAGCGGGGTGCGGCGCACCGTCGTGCCCAGGCGCTCCGCGGCCTGCTCGACGTCCGGGGCGCGGACGGGCAGCGGGGACTGTTCGGAGCGGGAGGCGGTGGTCATGCTCCGTCCTCCTCGGGGCGGGTCTGCTCGGGTGCGCGGCCGGTCCCGGAGGCGCCGTCCGCGGGCACGAGCAGCGCGGTCGCCATCGCGGCCAGGCCCTCGCCCCGGCCGGTCAGCCCGAGCGCGTCGGTGGTGGTGCCGGAGACGGCGACCGGGGCGCCGGCGGCGGCGGTCATCGCCGCGCAGGCCTCCTCGCGGCGGCGGGACAGCCGCGGCCAGTTCCCGATCACCTGCACCGAGATGTTCCCGATCTCGTAGCCGGCCTCGCGGACCAGGCGCGCGGCCTCCCCGAGCAGTCGGGAGCCCGAGGCGCCCTCCCACTCGGGGCGGCCGACGCCGAAGTGCGTGCCGAGGTCGCCGATCCCGGCGGCGGAGAACAGGGCGTCGCAGGCGGCATGGCAGGCGACGTCGGCGTCGGAGTGCCCCTCCAGAGCCCGCTGGCCCTCCCAGCGCAGGCCCGCGATCCACAGATCGCGCGGGGAGTCCTCGGGTGCGGCGGCGTGCACGTCCACGCCGATGCCGATCCTGGGCGCTGCGGCCGTCATCGGGCCCCGTCCGGGTCGATGCGCTCCAGCAGGCGGTCGATGTCGTCGAAGGTGACCTTCGGGTTCGTGCCCAGCAGGAGGGGCATCGCGGAGACGCGCGGGATGCCGAGGGCATCGGGCAGGTCCACGGTGGAGACCACGAGGTCCGCGTGGAAGTCCGAGGAGAGCAGGTCCATCACCGTGGCCTGCACGACGGTGACGCGGCGGCCGCGGGCGGCGATGTGCTCGCGCACCTGCTCGGCGACCAGCGCGGAGGTCGCGATCCCGGCGCCGCACACGATGGCGATGGTGAGCATTCGAACTCCTGGTGCAGGGGAAGTGGGGGCGGGCGTCCCGGGGCGCGACGAAGGCGCCGACGGTCCGCCGACGGGATCGATTCTGTCACGTCCGGTCCGCGCCGGGCAGGCGGAGGTCCCGCCCCGCACGGTCCGCGCCCCACCACCGACTACGATGCCTGCGTGACCCAGCCCCGCCGCTCGCGCCCGGCCCGTCCCGTCGGACGGGCTGCGGGCGTCGTGCTCGCCGGAGGCTCCGGCACCCGGGTCGGGGCGGGCATCAACAAGGCCTTCCTGCAGCTGTCCGGGCGGAGCATCGCCGCCTGGGGTCTGAACACCCTCGCCAGCGTCGAGGGGGTGGGGATCCTCGTGTTCGTGGTCCGCCCCGAGGACCTCGAGCACGCCCGCTTCGTGGAGGCGCGCGAGACCGATGTGCCGCTGGAGATCATCCCCGGCGGGGACACCCGCCAGGAGTCCGAGCTGGCGGCCCTGCGCCATCTCGCCGACCGGATCGACAGCGGCGCGGTGGACACCGTGCTGATCCACGACGCGGCCCGCCCGCTGGTCTCCCACGGACTGGCCTCCGCGGTGCTGCACGCCGCGCGCGAGCACGGCGGCGCGGTCCCCGGGATCCCGGCCGTGGACATCGCCCCGGTCGCGCCGGGTGAGCGGCTCGCCGGCCCGGGGGAGCAGCGCGCCGGTGCGGGGGAGGCGGGCGCCGGACCTCTCGTGCGCGTGCAGACCCCGCAGGGCTTCCGCGCCGCGACCATCCTGGACGCCTACGAGGCGGCCGCGCGCGACGGCTTCGTCGGCACCGACACCGCCTCCTGCGCCGAGGAGTACACCGACATCCGGGTCACCTGGGTGCGCGGCGAGGAGACCAACTTCAAGATCACCTACGCCCAGGACCTCCTCCTGGCCCAGGACGTGGTCAGCGCGCTAGGTTTGAGGTCTTCGTGAGGAGGAGACGATGAGCGTCGAGGAGAGCTTCCTGCGGTGCACCGCGTGCGAGCAGGACGCGGAGCACGAGGTGGTCTATGCCGGGCGCTTCGTGTCCCAGATCCGCTGCACCGGCTGCGGCGCGGTGACCCGGCTGGACGTCTCGGAGGACTACCTCCCCGACCTGCGTCAGCGCATCTCCAGCAAGCCGCGCCGGCTCATGCGGCGGCTGCGCCGCGACCCGGGCGAGCTCGCGACCAGCCTCCCCGAGCGCACGCTGTCCAAACCGCTGCGGATGGCGCAGGAGTTCCGCACCGTCTGGCGCAACCGCCAGGACGGCTGAGCTCAGCCGCGGCGGGCCAGCCCCCGCCGGTGCGAGGTGTCCCTGGCCAGGCCCAGCGAGATCTGCGCCTGCCACAGGGTGAGCCGGTCCAGCACCGCGAAGCCCGAGTGCGATCCCTGGACGGTCCCCACCCGGGCGCCGGCGGCCAGGGCGGCGTGGATCTCGTCGAAGCGCCCGCCCGGAGGTGCCTGCTCCGCGCGGGTCTGAGCCGGGTCGAGGGCCGTCTCGAGCACCTCGCGCCGCAGCAGGCGGGGGCTCTGGAGGCCGGCGAGGGTGGAGCGGTCCACGTTGCGCAGCCCGCCCGGCAGCACCTCCTTGACCGAGTCGGTCATCGCGACCACCGGCACCACCGCGTCCAGGCCTCCGTGCAAGGAGGCGAGCACCTCGGCGACCACGGCCTGCGGGGTCAGGGCGCGCTCGGCGTCGTGGACGAGCAGGAGCGGGTCGTCGCAGACCTCGAGCGCGGCGCGCAGCGCCCGTCGGCGGTCCCCATCGGCCGCGAGGACCGTCAGGCGCGGGTCGAGCAGCGACCGCAGGTGTCCCGCCGCCTCGGAGCGGGCGACGACGACCGGGGCGGGCACGCCCAGCGCATGGAGGGTGCCCAGGAGCCGCTCGATCAGGCGCGAGCCGCCGAGCGTCTCGAGGGACGGCGTCTCGGCGTCGTGCGAGATCCCCGGCGCGGGCGGCGCCAGGGCGAGCACGAGCGGTCGGACCCGCCCCGGGGCGGACGAGGACGTCACCGGGGCGCTCAGGAGGCGAGGACCTCGTCGAGGATGGTCTCGGCCTCGGCCTCATCGGTCTTCTCGGCGAGGGCGAGCTCGGAGACGAGGATCTGGCGCGCCTTGGCCAACATCCGCTTCTCCCCGGCGGACAGGCCGCGGTCCTGGTCGCGGCGCCACAGATCGCGCACGACCTCGGCGACCTTCTTGACGTTGCCCGAGGCGAGCTTCTCGACGTTGGCCTTGTAGCGGCGGGACCAGTTCGTCGGCTCCTCCGTGTACGGCTGGCGGAGCACCTCGAAGACCTCGTCGAGGCCCTCCTTGTCCACGACGTCGCGGACGCCGACGAGGTCGACGTTGTCGGCGGGGACCTCGATCGTGAGATCGCCCTGGGCGACCTTGAGCTTGAGGTAGGTGCGGTCCTCGCCCTTGATGGTGCGGGTCTTGACCTCCTCGATGAGCGCGGCACCGTGGTGCGGGTAGACGACGGTCTCGCCGACAGCGAAGTTCATGTGGTGGGTCCCCTTTCCGTCGCTCATCCTACCATCCGGGTCGGATGGTGAAATGCCCGCCGACCAGCGCCGACCCGCTCTCGTCGCCGGTGCGGAAAGCGGTGCTGAGCGGGAGAGTCACCGGGCGGCCCGCAGCCTCCGGCGCGGCGCGGCGAGCGCCGAGGAGCCCGTCGCCGGACCTGCGGTGCGGTCCGTCCGAGGTGCCGCGGTGGGGTACCCTGTGAGGGCTGTCCCCGATCGTCCCCGCCGCTCCGCGGCATCGAACAGGAGTCCTCCGTGCGCCGTCCCCGCCGTCTCGCACTCTCCGTCGCCGCCCTGGGCCTTGCCCTCGCGGCGTCCGGCTGCACCTTCATGAGCCCGGTGCAGACCCACGAGTTCTACCAGGCGGGCGACGGCACCAACGCGAACCTCGAGGTCGACGGCGCCTTCCACGTCGGCGTGCGCAACGCCGTGCTGGTGATGGACGAGACTGGGACCGCGACCTTCTCCGCGACCGTCGTGAACTACTCCGACGAGGACCTCGTCGTCGAGCTCGAGGGCCAGGACGAGGGTGCCGCCGTGTTCTCCACGCGCGTGCAGGTCCCGGCGCAGGGCACGGTCGAGCTCGGCCCCGAGGAGGGTCAGCAGGCCGTGCAGATCGGTGCCCTCGACGTGCTCCCCGGGACGATCCTCGATCTCGCGGTCACCTCCGGGGACCTCTCCACCACGGTCTCGCTGCCCACGCTCGAGACCACCCTCAGCCACTACAGGGAGAGCGAGCCCGCCGCCGGCTGAGCCCGGCTCCGCGCGAGCCCCCTGGACGACGAGCGCCCCGCAGCCTGGCTGCGGGGCGCTCGCCTGTTCCGGGACGTCGCCGGCCCTCGCTCAGGCCCCGGACTCGAACTTGTAGCCCAGCCCGCGCACGGTCACGAGGTGGACGGGGTTCTTCGGGTCCTCCTCGATCTTCGCGCGCAGGCGCTTGACGTGGACGTCGAGGGTCTTGGTGTCGCCGACGTAGTTCGCGCCCCATACGCGGTCGATGAGCTGGCCGCGGGTGAGCACCCGGTCGACGTTGCGCAGCAGCATCTCCAGCAGCTCGAACTCCTTCAGCGGGAGGGCGACCTCGGTGCCGTGCACCTGCACCACGTGACGCTCGACGTCCATCATGATGCCGCCCGCGGTGAGGGTCGTGTCCTCCTCCGCCTCGGCCGTGTCCTGGCCGCGCCGCAGCACGGCCTTGATCCGGGCGAGCAGCTCGCGGGAGGAGTAGGGCTTGGTGACGTAGTCGTCGGCGCCCAGCTCGAGGCCCAGCACCTTGTCGAACTCGTCGTCCTTCGCGGTGAGCATGATGACCGGGACCGAGGAGGTGCGGCGGATCTCCCGGCACACCTCGGTGCCGCTCATCCCCGGGAGCATGAGGTCCAGGAGCACCAGGTCCGCGCCGTGGGCGGAGAAGATGCGCAGGCCGTCGGTGCCGGTGTCCGCGACGGCGACCTCGTAGCCCTCCTTCCGCAGCGAGTAGGAGAGCGGGTCCGAGAACGATTCCTCGTCCTCCACGATCAGGATGCGTGTCATCTCAACTTCCCTTTCCAGAGGGTCGGTCGGAGGGTCGGGGGCGCTCGTCGCCGGGAGCGTCGGTCGAGGCGGTCGCGCGCGGGTTCGCGGAGACCTCGAGCGTGCGGGAGCCGACGGTGATCGTCTCGGTGCGGCCCATCTCCGGCAGTCTGAGGGTGAAGGTCGAGCCCTGGCCCTTCATCGACCAGGCGGTCACCTCGCCGCCGTGGTCGGTCGCGATGTGCTTGACGATCGCGAGGCCCAGGCCGGAGCCGCCGGTGCTGCGCGAGCGGGCCCGGTCCACGCGGAAGAACCGCTCGAAGACCCGCTCGAGGTGGTCCTTCGCGATGCCGATGCCCTGGTCCTTCACGGACACCTCGACCATGCCGCCGTCGCGCCGCACCGAGATCCCGACCCGGGTGCGAGGGTCGGAGTAGGTGATCGCGTTGGAGATCAGGTTGGACAGCGCCGTGGTCAGCATCGAGGAGGAGCCGAAGACGCGCAGCCCGCTGCTGCCGCCGACGGCGACCTCGATGTTCGAGCCGAGCGCGAAGTTGCGGTTCAGCGCCACCGCCTCCTCGACCACCTCGTCGATCTCGACCGGCTCGGCGTCGGTGAGGGCGGAGCTGCCCTGCACGCGCGAGAGTTCGATGATCTCCTGCACCAGGTGGGAGAGGCGGCGGGTCTCCGTCTGCATCCGCTCGGCGAAGCGGCGCACCGCGTCGGGATCCTCCGCGGCGTCCTCCATCGTCTCGGCGAGCAGCGTGATCGCGCCGACGGGGGTCTTCAGCTCGTGGGACACGTTCGCGACGAAGTCGCGCCGCGTCTCCTCCACCCGCACCGCACGAGTGAGGTCGTCGGCCAGCAGCAGCACGCCGTGCTCGCCGAGCGCCCCGATCCGCACGTCGATCACCGCGTCGGTGTCGCCCTGGGCGGAGCGGCGCACCGTCAGGCGCTCGTCGCGGAACCCGCCGTTGCGGCCGACGTCCGACGCGAGCTCCATCAGCTGCGTGCTCGCCAGGCGCGGGTAGTCCCCCTCGGCGGCGCGCACGATCCCGTAGGAGTACGCCATGGGGGAGGCGCGCAGGACGTCGCCGACGGAGTCCAGCACCACGTAGGCGGAGGAGAGGATCGCGAGCACCTCCGCGGCGGCCTCGGGGACCACCTCGTCCCGCGCCGCCGGCTGCTCGGCGCGTCGGCTCTCGGAGCGGCGCAGCGCCGACGTGGCGACGACTCCGATCACGAGTCCGATCGCCGCGGCGAGCAGGAGCAGGGCAGACTGGGGCACCAGCACAGCCTAGGCCCCGTGCGCTCCGCGCTCCCGCCACCTGTCGCAGGGCGGGACGAACGAGGGGAGGAGTTCACGGGGACTACGCTTCGAGTTCACCCAACGGCGATGCACGTTCATCCGGCATTGCGAGGATCGGGGAGAAGTCCCCCATCAGACAGAGGAGCGAGAACATGCGCGAGGCCTACCAGAGCGATCTGCGGCACATCGTCGACGACCTGCTGGACATGGCCGAGCTGGTGAGCACGGCCCTGGCGGACGCGACCAGGGCCCTTCTCGAGGGCGACCTGGCCCTCGCCGAGCGGGTCATCACCGCCGACCCCCACATCGACGACCGTCACCTCGAGCTCGACGCGAAGGCCGTCGAGCTCCTCGCCCGACAGGCCCCGGTCGCCACGGACCTGCGCCTCCTGGTCGCCACCCTGCGCATGAGCTCCTCCCTCGAGCGCATGGGCGACCTCGCCGCGCACATCGCGCTGATCGCGCGCCGCACGCACCCGGAGGCCGCGGTCCCCGAGCAGTTCCGCGAGAAGATCGCGCGGATGTCCGAGGTGGGCCTGGAATCCCTCAAGGGGGCCTCCGAGGTGATCGCCAACCGCGACCTCGCCCAGGCCGCCGAGGTCGAGAAGGGCGACGAGGAGCTGGACGAGCTCATGCTCCAGGTCTCCCGCGAGATCTCCTCGGCCGCGCCCGGCACCTTCACCGCCGGCCAGGTCATCGACATGACGCTGCTGATCCGCTTCTACGAGCGGATCGGCGATCACGCGGTCTCCCTCGTGCGCCGCGTCGGGTTCCTCGTCACCGGCGACGCGATGGACACCCTCTCCGAGGGCGTCGACGTCCCGGAGTTCTGAGCCGGGCCCCGGAGCTACGGTCCGACCGCTCCCGGGCCCGACGGGTCCGCGGACGGCCGAGCGTGACGTAGTGCGCGCACTACGGAGCCCGAGCCCGACGGGTCCGAGCACGCCGAAGGGGCGCCCCGCAGAGTCTGCGGGGCGCCCCTTCGGCGTCAGGCCGTCGGCCGGTCGGGTCAGCCGCGGTTCGGGCGGGGCCGCCTGGTGGTCAGCCGCTCCGCGCCCGCCTTCGCCCCGCGCCGGGCCGCCGTTCGCAGGCCCTGCAGCAGCACGCCGGAGACCAGCGTCCACAGCATCAGCTTCCAGACCGGCTGGTCGTCGTCGGGATCCCTGATCGCCTGGATCTCCGCCTTCGAGGCGCCGTCCTTCTTCGCCTGCTTGCGCCGCGCGGCGACGTCCTTCTTGGCGGCCTTCTGGGACTTGGTGGTCGGGGCGTCCTCGCCGAACACGACTCCCCAGCCGGTCTCGGCCGCCTTCTTGCCGACGGAGGCGGCGATGATCCCCGCGACGGGGACGATGATGCTCACGAGCGGATTGGCCACGGTTTCCTCCAGGCGTCGGGTTCGCGGGTTCTCTCCTGCGAAGGGGCTCAGTAGGCCCCGGCGTACTGAGCGTAATAGGTTCCCATGTCGTCCGTGCGCAGTGCCTCGCGCAGCACGTCCATCGCCTCCTCGTCGGTCGCCACCACGCTCGCGCCGCCGCTGGTCGTGGTGGGGCCCCCGTGGGGGACGGAGAGGAAGTGGAGGTCGTCCCCTCGGATCGAGCGGAGCGACAGCCCGAGCTTCGTCATCTCGCCGGCGGTGAGGCCCTCGTCGGTGGTCAGGTACGGGGAGACCTCCTCGATCGTGTCGGCGAGCTTGCGCGGATCGGTGAGGGTGTCGGCGCTGATGAGCTTGTCGGCGATGCCCTTGAGGACCGCCTGCTGGTTGCGGTTGCGCTGGAAGTCGCCGTCGGCGAACTGCTTGCGCTGACGCACGAAGACCAGCGCCTCGTGGCCGTCCATCGACTGCGTGCCGGCGGTGTACTCGATGCCGTCCGCCTCGAAGTCCGTCGGGACCTGCACGTCGACTCCGCCGAGCGTGTCCACGAGCCCCTCGATGCCCTCGAAGTCGATCAGGGCCACATGGTCGATCGGCACTCCGGTGTAGTCCTCCACCGCCGTCACCGCCAGGGAGGGGCCGCCGAAGGCGAGGGCCGCGTTGATGCGGTCCTTGCCGTGGCCGGGGATGTCGATGTAGAGGTCGCGGGGGAACGAGGTGATGTACACGCTCTCGCCGTCGTCGGCGATGTGCACGAGCATCATCACGTCCGAGCGCTGGCCGGTGACGCCCTCCGCGGCCGCGGCCTCCTCGGAGCGCTTGTCCGAGCCGAGCAGGAGGATGTTCCGCCCGGTGCCCTCCTCCGCCTCGGGGCGCTCGCCCTCGGCGCGGGTGATGTCCACGACGGAGCGCTTCTCGTAGGAGCTGCGCAGCCCGCTCAGATAGCTGCCGACCACGATGCCGACGCCGATCACCAGCACGGCCACGAGGCCGAACGCGATGAGCGCCGCGCGGCGGCCTCGTCGGCGCTCCGTGCCGGCGTCCGAGTCGTCGTCCCAGTCGGCGGGCAGCTCGACGTCGTCGTTGCGGTTCATGGATCGGTCCCCTCGTCCGGTGCCGCCGGGGCGGTCACAGCCTGCGGTAGGCGAGATCCCATATTAGGCGTCCGGCCTGCATCCCCTTGGACTCGAAGCTGGTCTTCACACGACCTCCGTACCGCGGTGCCCAGCCGGTTCTCGCCATGCCCTCCGGGACGGCGTCGGAGCTCACCCCCTCGGGGCGCGGGCCGTCCGGATGCACGAGCTCCAGCTCGGGCCTGGCATCGAGCTGGCGGCGCATGTGGTGGGCGTACTGCGCCCAGTCGGTGGCCAGGCGCAGGTGCCCGCCGGGGGCGAGCAGCGGCAGCACCGCATCGAGGAAGGGCGGGTTGATCAGGCGCCGCTTGTGGTGCCTGGCCTTCGGCCACGGATCGGCGAAGTACACCCACAGCTCGGTGATCGAGGCCTCGGGCAGCATCGCGGGCAGCGCCCTCTGCGCGTCCAGGGGCAGCAGGCGCAGGTTCCGGGGGTGCTCCGCCTTCTCGACGCGGCTGAGCGTCTGGGCCAGTCCGGGGAGGTACACCTCGACGCCCAGGTGGTCGCGCTCGGGATGCGCGGTCGCGGCCGCGACGATGTTCTCGCCCAGGCCGCTGCCGACCTCGACGACCAGCTCCGCGCGGCGGCCGAAGACCTCCTCGAGATCCATCCGGGCCCCGTCGGCCGGGAGCGTGTCGCGCTCGCCGCGCGGCGGGTCCAGCACGTACTCGGGGGAGAGCCGGTCCCAGGAGTCGCGGCGCGAGGGCGTCAGCCGTTCGCCGCGGCGCACGAAGGAGACGACGTCGCGGCGGGTGGTGCCCGCATCACGTCGGGCGGGATGCAAGGGCGGGGGAGTGGTGGGCGGGGTCACGGCTGCCTCAGGACGCGCGACGGATCTGATCGCCCTCGACGACGATCTCCACGCTCGGCAGGTGACGGGTCGCGGGGCCGACGAGCACCTCGCCGCTGGTCGCGTCGAAGCGCGAGCCGTGGCAGGGGCAGTCCAGCTCGGTCTCCTGCTGGCGGAGGGCGCAGCCGTTGTGGGTGCAGTAGCCGGAGTAGGCGGAGACGTCCTCCCCGGTCCCGCGGACCAGGAGCACGAAGGGCTGCTGGCCGCCGAAGTTCACCAGCGTCGAGGCGTTCTCGGGCACGTCCGCCAGCGGGACCGAGCCCTCCTCCGCGCGCAGCGGCTCGGCCGTGCCGAAGCCCTGGTCCTCCGGAGCGCAGGCCGCGAGGCCTCCGAGACCGGCCGCGGAGGCGGGCAGCAGGAGGGCGTGGCGGCGGGAGAGGCAGGGGCGTTCCATGCCGCCAGGATAGTCAGGGGCGCCGGGTGTCGGGGCGCGGCGGGCAGCGGGTGTGACCGCCGCGACCGCGTCGTGATCGTCCCACGATCCTCCCGGGGCGCGCCGGTGCATGCACAGCGTCGCCGCCGCGCCCTCGGCTCAGACCTCCGCGGCCTCCATCTCGCTCGGGTCCCAGGTGAGGATGCCGCCCGCGCGCCAGCCCCGGTCGCGCACCGCGTCCAGCGCCTCCCGCTTCCTCGCCGGGGTGAGCCGGTCGAGATAGAGGGACCCCTCGAGATGGTCGACCTCGTGCTGGAGCGCGCGGGCGAGCACCCCGCCCTCGTCCTCCAGCACGACCTCGGCCCCGTCGAGATCCGTGCCCGTCACCCGGGCGCCGCGGTGCCGTGCGGTGGGGAACCCCTCGCCCGGCACGGAGAGGCACCCCTCGAGGGTCTCCTCGTCCAAGGTGATCCCGCCGAAGCGCTCGAGGACCGGGTTGAGCACGACCCCGCGTCGCAGCGTGTCGCTCACGTCGGGGCAGGAGTACACGAACAGCCGCCAGCGGGAGCCCACCTGCGGTGCGGCGAGGCCGACGCCGCCTGCCGCGTCCATCGTCTCGAACATGTCCGCGACGAGCGTGCGCAGCTCGTCGGTGACCTCTCGGACGCGGCGGGTGCGCTGCGAGAGCGCGCGGTGGCCGGCGATGGTGATCGGGCGGACGGTCATGCGGGGGAGCCTCCTTGGCTCGACGGGTCGGCGGAGGGCCCCGTTTCGGTGCTCTCCTCGGGGAGGGGGTCGCTGGTGACCCGGTGTCGGCGCGGCGGGTTCACCGCGAGAGGGTTGGTCGACTCGACGATCCAGGCGCCCCGCTCCCGCCGCAGGGGCTCCCCGCTGCGGACGGACTCGGCGACCGCGCGGCCCAGCTCCTCCGCCTCGTCGGCGTCACGGGCGAGGAAGTCCAGGGTGTGGGTCGCATGCGGCGCGAGCTCGAGCTTGTGCCATGCCTCCAGGCCGGTGGCGAGCTGACGGGCGCGCAGGAACTCGGCGTCCAGCGCCGCGCCGGTGATCACCACGATGTTCGCGATCCACATCAGCAGCAGGATCGCGATCAGGCCGTTGAGGACGGTGAGGACCTCCGCGAAGCGGGTCGCGTAGACGAGCAGCTGCCCGGCCAACAGCGCGGTCCCGAACAGGGTGAGCACGCTGAGGGTCGAGCCCAGCGTCATCAGCCGGTAGCGGGGCAGTCGCACGTTGGGGAACAGGTAGTAGGCCAGCGACACCCCGATGATCAGGATGACCAGCAGTACCGGCCACTTCACGATGTTCCAGGCGTGGAAGGCGATCATGGGGATGCCGATGAACTCGCCGATGCGCTGGCTCGCCTCGCCGCCCAGGATGATCATGCCGATCGCGAGCAGCACCACCGCGGTGATGAGCACCGTCTCGCCGAACACGATCGTGCGGAACCACAGGAAGGGTCGCCCCTCGCGGGTGTCGTAGACCCTGTGCAGCGCGCGGTGGAAGGCGGCGACGCCGTTGGACGCGGAGACCAGCGAGCCGAGCGTGCCCAGCAGCAGGCCCAGCAGGCCGCCGCTGGTGCTGGAGACGGCCTGGATCGCCCCGAGATAGGGACGCGGATCCAGGGTCGGGAAGATCTCGGTGATCAGCCCGGAGAGCGCGGAGAGCGTCTCCGTCTCGATCCCGATCAGCGACATCATCGACACGACGGCCACCGCGCCCGGGAACAGCGACAGCAGCAGGTAGAACGTCATCGTCCCGGCCACGTCCCACACCTGGATGTCCAGCAGCCGCATCCGCACCCGGTTCAGGACGTGCAGGATGCTCAGCCGGGGTCGGGCGAGCTCGACCTGCGGCCGTGGCCGACGCGGACGGGAGGTGGTCACCGTGGAGCTGCTCCGGAGGGGTGTCGGGTCCCGGGCCGGGAGGTCGGGACGGAGGGACGGGGGCCGTGCGGGCGCTGTGGAGCCTAGTCCACCGCGCCGCAGGGGCCCCGCCCTCGTGACGCGCCGGTCAGCCTCCGTCGATGATCTCTCAGCCCTCGTCGACGATGTCGTCGGGGTCGGAGGCGACCGGGTACTCCCACGGGTCCTCGGGATCGCCCGGCACGAAGGAGGTCATGATCGAGCCGTCCGCGCGGGCATCGCCCAGGCCGACGGGCCTGGACAGCACCGCATCGTCCAGCAGCGGGCCCTGGTCAGCGAGCGGGACGGAGACGCCGTCGGCGGTCACCCGCACGCTCTCGCCGCGCACGGAGACCTCGATCTCCTCGCCGGTCTCGAGCGTGAAGGAGATCTCCTCGCGCACCAGGCGCACCCGGAAGCGGGAGCCGCGCACCGTCAGCGGGAAGGAGAGCTCGGGCCACTGCGCCGGCAGGCGCGGGTCGAAGCTGATCCGGCCCTCGTCGTGGCGCATCCCGCCGAAGCCGTGCACGAGCGCGTTCCACACCCCGCCCGCCGAGGCGATGTGCACGCCGTCGGAGGTGTTGCCGTGGAGGTTCCCGAGGTCCACGAAGAGCCCGGCCCGGAAGTAGTCCAGCGCCGCCTCCTGATGGCCCACCTCGGCGGCCATGATCGACTGGACCACGGCGGAGAGCGAGGAGTCCCCGGTGGTGATCGGGTCGTAGTACTCGAAGTCGGCGCGCTTCTCCTCCGCGGTGAACTCGCTGCCGCGCAGGAACTGGGCCAGCACCACATCGGCCTGCTTGAGCACCTGGAAGCGGTAGATCACCAGCGGGTGGAAGTGCAGCAGCAGCGGGAACGCCTCCTCCGGAGTGTTCGCCACGTCCCAGATCTCCCGCTCCAGGAAGCGATCCTCCTGGAGGTGGATGCCGAGGGAGTCGTCCTTCGCCACGAACATGCCGTCCGCGCAGGCCTCCCACTGGTCCAGCTCCATCTCGTCCAGCTCGAGCTCGACGCGCAGCGCCTCGTAGGCGGCCTCGTCGGCCGCGCGCAGGTCCCGCACGGCGCGGGCCGCGCGGCGCAGGTTGTAGCGCGCCATCACGTTCGTGAACAGGTTGTTGTTCACGACCGTCGTGTACTCGTCCGGGCCGGTCACGCCGTTGATGTGGAAGCTCGAGACGCCCGCGGCGGTGACCCGCCAGAACCCGAGGTCCGCCCACATCCGGGCGGTCTCCACCAACACCTGCACCCCGTCGCGGCGCTCGAAGTCGACGTCGCCGGTCACGTCCGTGTACTGGCAGAAGGCGTAGGAGACGTCGGCGTCGATGTGGTACTGCGCGGTGCCGGCCGCGTAGTAGGCGGAGGCCTCGTCGCCGTTGATCGTGCGCCAGGGGAACAGGGCCCCGCGCTGGTTCAGCTCCCGTGCCCGCTCGCGCGCCTTGGGCAGCATGGTCGTGCGGAAGCGCAGCGCGTTACGGGCCCAGCGCGGCTGGGTGAAGGTGAGGAAGGGGACGACGTAGATCTCGCTGTCCCAGAAGTAGTGGCCCTCGTAGCCCGAGCCGGTCACGCCCTTGGCGGGGATGCCCCACTGGTCGGAGCGGGCCGTGGCCTGGGCGAGCTGGAACAGGCACCAGCGCGTCGCCTGCTGCGCCTCGGGCTGGCCCGGCAGCTGCACGTCCGAGCTCTGCCAGAAGTCCGCGAGGTACTCCCGCTGCGTCGCGAGATGCGCCTCGAAGCCGTCGCGACGCACCCGGTCCAGGGTGCGGCGGCAGCGGTCGAAGAGCTCGCGATGGGGCACCGAGCGCGAGGAGTGGTAGGCCACCGACTTGCGCACCGTCAGCACCGAGCCCTCCTCGAGATGGGCGCGGGTGACCTGTCGGCCGAAGTCGGCCGAGGTGTCCGTGAGGTGCTCGGTCTCGGCGTCGGACTCGATCACGTGGTCCGCGCCGACGGCGAGGGTCATGCCCGAGCGCGCCACCCGGTAGCCCAGCAGCATCCGCCGCTCGCTGTGCCAGTCCTGCATCGGCTCGAGCACCCGGTGGGTGAAGGCGGTGGTCTGGCGCGGATCGGCCTTGTCGGTGACGGGGCCGCCGTCCACGCCCTTGCCGAAGTCGTCGCGGTAGTCCTGCCGGTTCACGATCTGGGAGGAGATCGCGATCGGGGCGGAGCCCTCGAGCATCTCCACCCGCATCGTCATCAGCGCGAGGTGGCGCTGGGAGAAGGAGATCATCCGCGCGGTGGAGACCTTCACGCGCTTCCCGGCGGGGGTGCGCCAGATCAGCTCGCGCCGCAGCACGCCCTCGCGGAAGTCGATCCAGCGCTCGTACTCCTCGAGGTCCGCGATCGACAGCAGCAGCGGCTCGTCGTCCACGTACAGCTTGAGCGTGGAGGAGTCCGGCACCGAGATCATCGTCTGCCCGGTGCGGGCGAAGCCGAAGGCGGACTCGGCGTGGTTGATGTCCCAGGTCTCGTGGAAGCCGTTGAGGAAGGTGCCGTGGCTGTGCGCGTCCCGGCCCTCCTCGGGCGTGCCGCGCATGCCGAGATAGCCGTTGGCGGTCGCGAACAGCGTCTCCATCAGGCCCAGGTCGCCGCCCGGCCGCGACTCGACCAGGCGCCATTCGTCGACCGGCAGGCGGGTGCGGTCCACGGGGTCCTCGGGCAGCGAGCGCAGACGGGTCATGCCAGCTCCTCCAGATCGGCGACGACGAGGGTGGCTCCGGCGGCGGTCAGCTCCTCGCGCCCCGCCCCGCGGTCCACGCCGACGACGGCGCCGAAGCGCCCCGCGGCGCCGGCGGCGACGCCGGAGACAGCGTCCTCGTAGACCACCGCGTCGGCGGGCTCGACGCCCAGCAGCGCGGCGGCGCGGAGGAAGGTGTCCGGGGCGGGCTTGCCCGGCAGGCCCTCGCGGGCGGCGACGTTCCCGTCGACCACGTGCTCGAAGCGCTCCCGCAGCCCGGCCGAGCGCAGCACCTCCTCCGCGTTGCGGGAGGAGGAGACGATCGCCAGGCGCGCTCCCTCGCCCAGCGAGTCCAGATAGGCGACGGTGCCCGGATAGGGCGCCACGCCGTCGCGGCGCAGCAGCTCGAGCACGAGCTGGTTCTTGCGGTTGCCGAGGCCGCGCACGGTCTCCTCCCCGGCGCTCTGCTCGCCGGGGTCGGTGTCCTCGCCCTCGGGCAGCTCGAGGCCGCGGGAGGCGAGGACCGCACGGACGCCGTCGTAGCGGGGGCGGCCGTCGACGTGCTCGAAGTAGTCCGCCTCCGTGTACGGCGGCTCGACGCCGCGGGAGGAGAGGAACTGCTCGAACATCGTCGCCCAGGCGCGCATGTGCACCTCGGCCGTCGGGGTCACGACCCCGTCGAGATCGAAGAGATGAGCCGTGAGATCTGCTGGTCGGAAGGTTCGCGCTGAAGTCACATCGGCCATGCTACGGGCCCTGGCGGTGGGCTACGCTTCGGGGGTCCGTGCCCGCGCCCGTGCGCCGGCCCGGAACGGCTCGAGACCTTCCGAGGAGACGATGACTGCCACCGAGTCGCTGCCCGCCCTGCAGGCGGTGCGGCGCGAGCTCGAGATCGACGAGCAGGCCCCCGGCGGCCACCCGCAGGTGCGGGCGGTGCTCACCCTCACCACCAACCTGGACCTGGCCCCGGCGCAGCTGTGGCCCCTGCTGACCCGCCCCGAGGAGCTCGAGGCCTGGTACGGCCCCGTCCGGGGCGAGCTGCGCGAGGGCGGGCGCTTCACCGCGCCGCACGGCGCGAGCGGGACCGTGCTCGAGGTCGAGGAGCCCCACCGTCTCTCCCTGCTGTGGGAGCAGATCGGCGAGGAGGACCCGCTCCAGATCCGGCTGGACCCGGAGGACGACGGCACGACGCTGCTGCGGCTGCGCCACACCGTCCTCGTCCCCCGCGAGCGCTTCGACCGGGGCGGCCCGGGCGAGGCGGCGCTCGGCTGGGAGCTCGCGCTGCTCGCGCTCGTCGCGCACACCGACGGCTGGCGCCACGGCTGCCTCGCCGAGGCGCCCGTCCCCACCCGCGAGTGGATGCGGGGCGAGGAGGGACGTCGGTACCTGTGCGCCTGGTCCGTGCGCTGGGCCGCCGAGGCGGTCGCGGCCGGGGTGGACGAGGGCGTCGCACGGCGCGTCGAGGCGGAGGCGCTCCGCTCCCGCCTGGCCTCCCCGGAGGAGACCTGAGCGGGCGGGACGGCGTCCGCTCCCCGGGAGGTCTTCGCCCCGGCTCACGAACCGGTGCCACACTCGGGCGGTGACCACCCCTGCCCCCGGCCCCGCCTCGAGGGACGGGCGCTCACCTGCGGCGGTGCTGCGCGGGCTGGTCCCCTCGGTCTACGCGCCGAGCCTGCTGGAGTTCGTGGGCCTGGCCGCGCTGATGCCGGTGATCCCCCTGCTGGCGCGCGACCTCGGCTTCAGCATCCCGCAGGCCGCGGCGCTGTCGACCATCTTCGGCCTGACCTCCTTCCTCGGACCGATCCCCGCCGGACGCCTCATCTCCCGGATCGGGGCGCGCGCGGCGCTGGTGATCACGGGCTGCCTGCTCGTGCTCTCGAACGTCTTGGCCTTCGTGCTGATCGCGCCCGCGCTCGGGGGCGGCGGCGACCTCCTGCACCGGATCATGCTGGTGGTCCTGCTGCTGGTGATGGCCGCGAGCACCCAGGTGTGGCAGCTGGGACGGCAGGCGTATCTCGGCACCGCCCTGCCCGCGACGATGCGGGCGCGCGGCATGACCCTCTTCGGCGGGGTGATCCGGGTGGGGGAGGTGATCGGGCCGCTGCTCGGCGCGGTCGTGATGGCGGCCGGATCGATGGCCTGGGTGTTCCTGCTCTTCGCGCTCACCGCCGCGGCCGGCACCGTGATGGTGGCCGCGTTCCTCCCTCCGGGGGAGGCACGGTCCCGGGGTGCGGAGGGCCGACGCGGACGCGCCCCGCGCTCCCCGGCCCAGGTCACGCTGGACCGGGCGGTGCTGCGGCGGATGGTGGCCGTCGGCGTCGGGATCGCGCCGGTGATGATGGCCCGGGTGAACCGGCCCGTGATCGTCCCGCTGCTGGGCGACGCGCTGGGCCTGGACCCGGTGTGGATCTCGGTGGTCTTCGGGATCTCGGCGGCGCTGGAGATCCTGCTGGTGATCCCGGCCGGGACCCTGATGGACCGCTCTGGCCGCGCCGCCGTCGCGGTGCCCTGCGCGCTCGTGATGGGCGCGGGATTCCTCCTGCTCGCCCTGCTCGGGACCGCCTGGGCCGACGGTGGCGGCACCGCCTCGGTCCTCGCCCTGCTGCTGCCCAGTCTGCTGATCGGCGTCGGCAACGGGCTCGGCTCCGGGATCGTGATGACCCTCGGGATCGACGTCTCCCCGGTGCACGGGCGCACCCGCTATCTCTCCTGGTGGAACACGATGCTCGGCGCCGGGCGGCTCTCCGCCCCGCTGCTGGTCACCGCGATCACCCTGCTCGCCCCCGTCGCCGTCGCGGGCGCCGCCACCGGGGCGCTCTGCGTCGCGGGCGGGCTGTGGCTCTCACGCACGCTGCCCCGCGTCACACCCTCCGGGGGGACCCGGGGGCGCTGACACGGGGCAGCGGGGCGGTGCGGCGGCTCCTGGAGCTGGAGCGCGCCGGGTCGGCGGTCAGGCCGCGGCGTCGACCAGGGCGCCCTCGGCGGTGCTCTGCAGCAGCTCCGCGGCGTCCTCGCGGCTCACGGAGCGGGCGATGGCGATCTCCGAGGCCAGCGGGTCGATGGCCTGCTTGAGCAGGTTGCGCTCGGCGAGGGAGGACGGGGTGCCGCCGGAGTCGCGCACGATCGATCGGATGACCTCGATGCGGTCGGTGAGACGGCCGGACTGGAGCTGCATCTGCAGCGACTTGATGCGGTGGGCCCAGGACGCCTTCTTCGCCGGCGGCTCGATGGGCTCGCCGAGCTGGGAGATCAGCGTGTCGACCTCCTTCGTCCCGAGCACGGGGCGCAGGCCGACGACGTCCTTGCCGTCAGCGGGCACGGAGATCCGCATCTCGTCGCCGATGACCTCCAGGTCCACGTACTCGCGCGGCTCGCCTTTGACGGTGCGGGTCAGGGTCGAGACGATGCGCACCGGGCCGTGGACGGGGTGCGTGAGCACCTTGCCGACCTTCGAAGCGGTGGAGTCGGACGCAGTGGCAACGGACAAGGGGTTCCTCCTCGATGGACCTGTGCGCCGGCGGTACCGCGGCCCTGGTGGGGTCGAGGCGGCCGCCCGCGACCTCGGCCCGGCCCGGGAAGGACCGGTCCACGAGGGGAAACAGGGCGGCTCGAGCCCCGCTCGACCTGCAGGGACAGGGTGGCAGAGCCTACGACAGCGCCTCTCCATGGTCTCACGGATCTGACAATTTATCCAGGCCCTGACGTTTCCACGTGGGTCACATCCGGGCCGGGTCGCTCCGGTCGGACGGCCGCGATCGGACGGCCGCGATCGGACGGCCGCGGCCGTGCGGCTCCGGTCGGGCGCTCCTCCCCGGAGGCGCGACGGAGTGCCGACGATCGTCGGGGGCGGTCTGCGGGACGATGCGGTGGAATGGGGCCATGCCGGTCCCTCCCTCGACGACCCCACCGCCCTCGACCTCGCCGGAGGTCGTGGCCTTCGAGGGGATCGGCGTGCTGCGGGAGGAGAGCGTGCTGCTGCTGGAGGCGAGCGGCCGCGTCGACGCGGGCGAGGTCCTGGCCGTCACCGGCCCCAACGGCAGCGGCAAGACGACCCTGCTGCGGGTCATCGCCGGCCTCCTCGCACCGACGGCCGGACGGGTGCGCGTGGCGGGCAGGCGCCCCGACGACCGCGACCGCGTCTTCCGCGAGGCGCTCTCGGCGCTCATCGGACCGGCGCAGACCGCCCGGGACCTCACCGTCCTCGAGCACCTCCAGTTCGTCGGGGCGACCTGGGGGAGCGATGCCTCGGCCGCCCGTGCGCGGGGCCGAGAGCTCCTCGAGGAGCTGCGGATCCTCCCGCTCGCGGACCGCTTCCCCCACGAGCTCTCCAGCGGCCAGTCCCAGCTGGTCTCCCTCGCACTCGCCCTCGCCCGCCCCAGCGCCGTGCTGGTCCTGGACGAGCCCGAGCAGCGCCTGGACCCCGACCGGCTCGATCTGGTGATCGACGCGCTGCGCGGCAGGGCCCGGGCCGGCACCGCGATCGTGCTCGCGAGCCACAGCCCGCGTCTGGTCGATCAGCTCGCCGACGGCCGGCTCGCGCTCGAGGAGCCGTGGTGAGCGCCTCCCTCGGCCCCGTCCGAGAGGTGTGGGCGCAGCGGTCCCGCGCCCGCACCCGCGGCGACCTGCTCTATCTGCTCTACGTCGTCACGATGGGAGCCGTCGTGCTCGGGCTGCCGGCGCTGCTGTCGACGGGCCGGGCGCTGGCACGAGAGGACGTGCTCGCCCTCCTGCTGAGCGCCGGGGCGCCGCCCACGGCGATCGCGCTGTCCCTCGCCGTCGCCGCCGGCCTCGTCGGCCTCGGCGCGGTGCGGGGCCCCGCCCTGCTCCCGCCCTTCTTCACCGCGACCCTGGCCGGCGGCCCGCTCCCACGCGGCCGGGTGCTGCGACGCCCCTTCGCACGTGCACTGCTGCTGCCGCTGCTCGCCGCCGCGCTGCCCGCCGTGCTGGTGGCGGCGACGTTGATGGCGGCAGACCGGACGGGGCCGGGCACGGCGGCGCTCCTGGCGCTCGCCGGGGTCGGGGTGGGGCTGCTGTGGGGAGGAGCCTGGTCCGCGGGGCAGCTGCTGCGGTCGACGCCCCGGCGCCTCCTGCTCCTCCTGCTCGGGCTCGGAGCGGCGATCGCGGCAGCGCCGCCGCTGCTGGCCGTCCGGGAGCTCGCCCGCGGCATGTGGTCCCAGAGCGCCGCGCCGTCGGACGGACCGGTCGCGGCATGGGCGGTGGGTCTCGCGGCGGCGGGAGCGGCCGGCGTCGCGCTGTGCGCGGCCCTGCTCGGTCGGCTGCGGGGGACCGAGCTGGCCGCGCAGGCGGCGCGCTGGGAGGCCGCGACCACCAGCGCGACGGCGACGGACCTCGCCGGGGCGGCCGGCGCCTTCCGCGCCCTGCCCGCGGCGGGCCGTCGTCTGCGGGCGATCGGCGGGGGCCCGACGGTGCTGCTGTACGCGCGACGGGACGCGGTCGCCTGGCTGCGCACGCCCGACCGGTGCGCGGGCGGCGCGCTCGCGGTGCTGCTCGGCGCCGTCGCCCTGGGCGGGGCGCCGCTGCTGCCGGGGCCGGCGGCCTGGACGGTGCTGCTGCTGGGCGCCCTCTCGCTGCGGACCGGGGCGGGAGCCTTCGTCGACGGGATCCGTCACGGGGTGCACACCCTCGGCGCCCCGCCCCTGCTCGGTCAGCGCGCGGGGAGGCAGCTGCTGCTCCACGCCGCCGCGCCTGGGCTGCTCCTGGTGGCGCTCGGCGCGCTCGGCGGGACGCTCGTCGCGGTCGTCGGCGGCGGGGCGGGGAGCGGTTCCGTGCTGCTGCCCGTCGCCGTGGCCGCCACGGTCCTCGCCGCACGGGCCTGGGAGGCGGCGAAGGGCACCATGCCGCTCGCGCTCGCCACTCCGATCCCGACCCCTCAGGGGGACCTGTCGGTGCTGGTCATGCTGGCCTGGCAGGCCGACGCCGTCGTCGTGCCGCTGCTGGGCGCCGCGGCGCTGCTGCTCGTGCTCCCCTCCGGCCCCGGGGCCGTGCTCCTCGCCGCGGCCGTGCTCGTCGGCCTGCTCGTGCTGCTGACCCGACGACGCCTGCGGGAGCTGCAGGCATGAGAGGGGGCGAGAGGTGGACGTCCGCACGACGCCGAACCCCGTGATCCGCCGTGCGGAACGGGTTCTGCACCGCCTGAACGCGCGCCACCCCTGGGACCACAACCCCCATTTCCACCGCTGGGTGCTGCGCTCGCTGCCGCCGGGAGCGGCCCGGGTCCTCGACGTCGGCTGCGGACGCGGCGACCTCGTGCGCGCCCTCGCCGGGCGCGTCGCGCAGGTCGACGGCATCGACCCCGACCCCCAGATGGCTCTTGTCGCCGCCGAGCGGTGCCGTGACCTCGACGGCGTCACGATCCGGCGCCGCGGACTCGGGGCGCACGCTGAGATGCTGCGGGCCGAGGGGACGGGAGGGCACTACGACGCGCTGACCATGATAGCCTCCCTCCATCACATGGAGCTCGAGCCGGCCCTCGGCCAGGCCCGCGACCTGCTGCGTCCCGGCGGGCGTCTGCTCGTGGTCACCCTCACCGTGCCCCGCACGCGGCTCGACCTGCTGTGGGACATCGGCAATGTGCTGTCGAACCCGCTGATCGGGCTCGTGAAGCATCCGCGCCCCGTCCGGGATCCCGTCCCGGGGCCGAGCATCCCGGTCCGGGACCCGGCCTGGTCGTACGGGGAGCTGCGCGAGCGGGCCCGGGAGATCCTGCCGGGGGCCGTGCTGCACCGGCGCGAGGGCTTCCGCTCGACGCTGCGGTGGCAGAAGCCGATCTGACGTCTCTGCCCTGTCGCCGCGCCCGCCGTGCCGGGGCGCGGTGCGTCGCGACATCGCGCGTCGGAGGACGGGCCGTCGGGCGTCGGCCCAGGTGCCGGCCCGGGCGCCGGCTCAGGCGCGGTGCGCGGCGATGACCTCGCCGAGGCGGGCGACGGCGTCCTCGATCACGGCGGGGGAGTGGGTGACGAAGCTGAGCCGCATCGTGGAGCGGTCCGCATGGTCGGCGTAGAAGGACCAGCCGGGCAGATAGGCGACCCCGGCCTCGACGGCATCGGCGAGCATCTCCTGCGCGTCGTAGCTCTCGCCGAGCGCGGCCCACAGGAACATCCCGCCCTCGGGACGGGTCACGTGCGCTCCGTCCGGCAGCACCGGGGCGATCGCCGCGGACATCGCGTCGCGCCGCTCGCGGTAGACGGCGCTGACCCGGGCGACGTGGGCGTCGAGGTCCACGGTCTCGAGATAGCGGGCGACCATCAGCTGGTCCACCACGGAGGACTGCATCGAGATCGCGGCCTTCGCCACGGCGAGGGTGTCCAGCACCGGGCCCTCCGCGCGCATCCAGCCGATGCGCACGCCGGGGCTCATCAGCTTGCTCATCGAGTTCAGCAGGATCGTCCGCTCGCCCATGCCGGGCAGCGCCGCGATCGGCGCCCAGGTGCTGCCGGTGAAGCTCAGGGCGCCGTAGGGATCGTCCTCGATCAGCGGCACGTCCGTGCGCTGCAGCACCTCGGCGACAGCCTGGCGCCGCTCGAGCGGCATCGTGCGCCCGGTCGGGTTCTGGAACGTGGGGATCAGGTAGACCATCCGCGGGTGGTGGGTGCGGATCGCCTCCTCGAGCGCCTCGGGGATCACGCCGTCGTCGTCGGTGTCCACCCCGATCATCCGCGCGCCGTGCACCGAGAAGGCCTGGACCGCGGCGAGATAGGTCGGGGACTCCACCAGCACCACGTCGCCCGGCTCGAGCAGGGCCTGGGCGACGACGAACAGCCCCTCCTGGGAGCCGGACGTGACGCGGATCTGCGAGGCGTCGGTGGGGAGGTCGCGCGAGACGCGGCGCGCGGCCTGCTCGCGCAGCTCGAGCTCGCCCTCGCTGACCCCGTACTGCAGCGCGCGATTCCCCTGCTGGGAGAGCACCCAGTCGTAGCAGGCGGTGACCTCCTCGAGCGCGAACAGCTCCGGGTCCGGGATGCCGCCGGCGAAGGAGACCACGTCCTCGCGGGCGGCGAGGGCGAAGATGTCCTTGAGCGGGGAGGACTCCATCCCCGCATAGCGCGCGGCGACGGGGAAGCGGAACGGTGCGGAGCTCGGGGGCGTGGTCATCGCCCCATCGTGTCACGCAGGCCGTACGGGAGCAGGCGGCGTCGACGTGAGATCCGCTCGGCCCGGCGGACGACGTCCGTGCTGGAGGCTCCGCCCTGCCGGAAGGGGCTGTGGCGCAGTGGGAGGAGCTCGCGTGGGCGCGAGCCCGGACGAGGCCGGGCCGCACCCCCTGAACAGGAAGGATGCGGCCCGGATGCTGGAGCGGGCGACGGGAATCGAACCCGCGTAATCAGTTTGGAAGACTGAGGCTCTACCATTGAGCTACGCCCGCATACGGCCCTATTGAACCAGATCAGAGCCGTCCGAGCACATCCCGCGTGGCCGGGACGACATGCATCTGCTCACAGGGCCCCGGGCGCCCCCCGCCACCGCACGGGCGGAACGGGTAATATCCCCTGGGTTGCCCTCCGGGGTGTAGCTCAGCTTGGTAGAGCACCCGCTTTGGGAGCGGGAAGTCGCAGGTTCGAATCCTGTCACCCCGACTCCGCCGCCGGGTCGCCGACGCGCGAGCTCCGGGGCGCCATCAGAATCGTCCATCCGATGTCCATCTACAGGGAGACCTGACCAGTGAAGACCGAGTCCGAGAAGCTCAGCCCCACCCGGGTGAAGCTCACCGTCGAGGTGCCCTTCGACGAGCTCAAGCCCGCCGTCGAGGCGGCCACCACGAAGATCGCCGATCAGGTGCAGATCCCCGGCTTCCGCAAGGGCAAGGTCCCCTCCAAGCTCGTCGAGCAGCGCTTCGGCCGCCCCGCGATCATGCAGGAGGCCGTCAACGACGCCCTGCCCGACTTCTACCAGCAGGCCGCGGCCGAGGCGGAGCTCAAGCCCGTCGGCCGCCCCGAGGTCGAGGTCACCGAGGTGCCGGGCCTGGACGGCTCCGAGGAGGGCAACCTGCTCTTCACCGTCGAGCAGGACGTCCGCCCCGAGATCGAGCTGCCCGACTTCGCCTCCTACGAGGTCGAGATCGAGGAGCCCGAGGTCGACGCCGACGCCGTCCAGGTGCGCCTGGACGAGCTGCGCGAGCGCTTCGGCACCCTCGTGGGCGTGGACCGCCCGGCCGAGGACGGCGACTTCGTCTCCGTCGACATGATCGCCACCATCGACGACGAGGAGATCGAGTCCGTCGAGGGCGTCTCCTACCGCATCGGCGAGGGCAACATGCTCGAGGGCCTCGACGAGGCGCTCATCGGCCTGTCCGCCGAGGAGTCCACCACCTTCGTCTCGAAGCTCGCCGGCGGCGACCGCGCGGGCGAGGAGGCGCAGGTCAAGGTCACCGCGCAGTCCGTGAAGGTGCGCGAGCTGCCCGAGGCCGACGACGAGTTCGCCGAGATGGCCTCCGAGTTCGACACCATCGACGAGCTCAAGGAGGACCTCAAGGTCCAGGCCGAGAAGGACGCCGAGGGCAACCGCGTGGCGCTCGCCCGCAACGCCCTGCTCGAGAAGCTCCTCGAGGAGCTCGAGATCCCCGTGCCCGAGCAGCTGGTCGAGGACGAGATCCTCACCCACCTGCAGAACGAGGGCAAGGAGGCCGGCGACCCGCACGGCGAAGAGATCCGCGAGGACACCGAGAAGGCGATCCGCGCCCAGTTCGTGCTCGACGAGATCAACGGCACCCGCCAGGTCGACGTCGACCAGAACGACCTCATGAGCTACATGACGCAGCTCTCCGCGCAGTACGGCATCGAGTCGAACCAGCTGCTGCAGATGCTCGCCCAGTCCGGCCAGCTCGAGCAGATCTTCGCCGAGGTGCAGCGCTCCAAGGCGCTCGACGTGGTCCTCGCCGACGTCACCGTCAAGAACGCGAAGGGCGACGTGCTCGACCTCGGCCTGAAGGCCGAGGAGGCCGACGACGCCGAGCAGGCCGAGGACGCCGAGGAGAAGCCCGCCGCGAAGAACGCCCCGGCCAAGAAGGCTCCGGCCAAGAAGGCCGCTGCGGCCGACGAGGCCGCCGCCGACGAGTCCGCCGAGGACGCGGAGTCCGAGAAGCCCGCCGCTAAGAAGGCTCCGGCCAAGAAGGCCCCCGCCAAGAAGCCGGCCGCCAAGAAGGCGTCGGCGAAGGACGAGTCCGCCGCGGACGAGTCCGCCGAATGACCCTCCGCCGCTGACGGGGTCACGCCCCGCGCGGCAGATCGAACGGGCCGTCACCCCTTCCGGGGTGGCGGCCCGTCGGCGTCGGTGGGAGACTGCCCGCCCATGGACGGCGAGGTCGTGGCGCGGCTCGCCGAACCCGTCGGCGTGATCATCTCCGGCCGGCGCGGCTACGACGCCGCGATCGCGCTGGCGGCCGAGCGCGGCGAGCTGACCTCCGAGGCCTACGGCGGGGCCTGGGACGGGGTCGAGATCGTGCTGACCCATCGGCCCGAGGAGCTCGCCGGCGATCCCTCGGTGACCGCCCCGGACGTCGACGTGGCCGAGGCGATACGTCGCGCCCATGAGCTCGCGGACGGCAAGGACGTGCAGATCATCAGCGCCGACATCGCCCGCCAGGCCCTCGAGCTCGACCTCGTCGACGAGCTGCAGATCTTCTCCGCGCCGGTGATGCTCGGCGACGGGACGCGCGCCTTCTCGGTGCCCGGCGGGCGACGGATCGACTAGGAGCTGGTCGGCCCGATCACGGGCGCGGAAGCAGGATGCGGCCGGATCTACCGTCCCCGCGGGGCGGCGGGGAGCGGTGCAGCGGCCGGATCGAGCGGGGACGGATGAACGAGAACGGCCCGGCTCCCGCGAGGGGAGCCGGGCCGTGGACCGGGGAGCCGGTGGCTCAGCGGTAGGTGACGAAGCCGATCGGGTTGCCCCAGATGGAGCGCTCGACGACGCGCTGCTTCGAGCCGGAGGCGTCGATGATCTGGCCGTTGCCGGCGTAGATCGCGACGTGGCCGGACCAGGCGACGATGTCGCCGGGCTGGGCCTGCGACTGGGAGATCCAGCGGCCGCCGTTGGCGATCTGGCCGGAGGTGCGCGGCAGCGAGATGCCGGCGGCCTGGTAGGCGTAGTTCACCAGGCCCGAGCAGTCCATGCCGCTGAGCGAGGAGCCGCCCCAGGAGTAGGGGGTGCCCACGGCGGAGCGGGCCGCGTTCACGATGGTGCTGGAGGAGCTGGAGGAGGAGCTCGAGGCGCTCGAGGACGGAGCGGACGCGCCGCCGGTGGAGACGCCGCCGTTCAGGGCCGCGCGGGTGTTCGGGCCGACGACCCCGTCGACCTGGAGGCCCTTGGCGGACTGGTAGTCCTTGACCGCCGCGTGGGTGCGCTTGCCGAACACGCCGTCGACCGCGAGGCCCGCGCCGTTCGCGTTCAGCGCCGTCTGCAGCTCCTGCACGGCGCCGCCGCGGGAGCCCCAGCGGAGCTTCTGGGTGGAGTTCAGGGCGGCCGACGGGGCGACCGAGGGGGCGGCGTCGGCGGTGGCCGGAGCGGCGGCGGCCGGAGCGGCCGGGGCGCTCGGGGCGGCGGGCGCGGCCTGGGCCGAGGCGCCCGTGAAGGCGGTTCCGAGGACGACGGTGCCGAGGACGGCGGCGCCGCCGAGGCCGCGGGCCGCGGTGCCGGCCTGGCGGGTGGGGAGCTGAGCACGGCCGGGGAGACGGTGGGAGTTGTGCTGAGCCATGATGAGCGGGAGTTCCTTCCGATCCCGACCGGGGGTCGGGGGCATTCCTGCGGGATGTCGCGACCTCTGGGGCCGGGGTGGTGACTTCACGGTAGAAGGGTCGCCGGGCCGTTCTGAAGGCGCTTGGCAGACCCGGAGAACGCTCTTTGTCTCTTTTTTACACATCGGCAGGAAGTCGTGACCGACTCTCGCCCCTCCTTGACGTTCCCGGGGGCGGGGCGCCACAGGGGCTGCGCCGCGTTGCCAGTGCGCCTGCGGCGAACAGGGCCCGCCACCCTCCCGCCCAGCGCCTAGAGTCGACGCATCGACGATTCCCGCGATCAAGGAGCCCCCGTGACCTCTCAGACCCCGCAGAGCAGCCAGCCCTCCGCGCCCCGTGACGCGGCCGGCGATTCCCCGATGGGCCTCGACGACAACGTCTACCAGCGCCTTCTGCGCGAGCGCATCGTGTGGCTCGGCTCGGAGGTCCGCGACGAGAACGCCAACGCGATCTGCGCCAAGATCCTGCTGCTGGCCGCCGAGGACCCGGACAAGGACATCTACCTCTACATCAACAGCCCCGGCGGCTCGATCACCGCGGGCATGGCCATCTACGACACGATGAAGTTCGTCAAGCCGGACATCGTGACCGTCGGCATGGGCATGGCGGCCTCGATGGGCCAGTTCCTGCTCTCCTCCGGCACGAAGGGCAAGCGCTACGCCACCCCGCACACCCGCGTGCTCATGCACCAGCCGCTCGGCGGCCTCGGCGGCACCGCCACCGACATCCGCATCCAGGCCGACCTCATCCTCTCGATGAAGAACCAGCTCGCCGAGCTGATCGCCGAGCAGACCGGCAAGAGCGTCGAGCAGATCCACGCCGACTCCGACCGCGACCACTGGTTCACGGCGGCGGAGGCCCTGGAGTACGGCTTCATCGACAAGATCGTCGCCGGCTCCGGCGACGTCACGGGCGGCGGCGGCACCGACAGCTGATCGCCCCCTCCAGCACCTTCCGACACCTTCGAGACCAGGAGACCCCGTGACCTTCGATCCCCGCACCATCGGCGCGCTGCCCATGGCCCAGGCCGGCGCGCAGCCCGCCGCCGCTCAGATGCCGACCTCCCGCTACGTGCTGCCCCAGTACGAGGAGCGCACGCCCTACGGCTTCAAGCGCCAGGACCCCTACACCAAGCTCTTCGACGACCGCATCATCTTCCTCGGCGTGCAGGTGGACGACGCCTCGGCCGACGACGTCATGGCGCAGCTGCTCGTGCTCGAGTCCCAGGACCCGGACCGCGACATCACGCTGTACATCAACAGCCCCGGCGGCTCGTTCACCGCGCTGACCGCGATCTACGACACGATGCAGTACATCAAGCCCGAGATCACCACCGTGTGCCTCGGCCAGGCGGCCTCCGCCGCCGCCGTGCTGCTCGCGGCCGGCGCGCCCGGCAAGCGGCTCGCGCTGCCGAACGCGCGCATCCTCATCCACCAGCCGGCCATGGGCGGCGAGGGCGGCGGCGGCCAGGCCTCCGACCTCGAGATCCAGGCCAACGAGATCATGCGCATGCGCGAGTGGCTCGAGGAGACCCTCGCCCACCACTCGGGCCGCACCAAGGAGCAGGTGAGCGCCGACATCGAGCGCGACAAGATCCTCACCGCGCAGGGCGCCCTCGAGTACGGCCTGGTCGACCAGGTGCTCACCTCCCGCAAGGAGCCGCGTCCGGCGCTCGGGCGCTGACGCGTCGGCGGACCGCCGCGACGGCTCCGCCGCACGACGATCGACCGCGACGGCCCCGCTGCGGCGGGGCCGTCGTTCTGCCCACAGCGAGCCTGCGCGGTCACGCTAGGAGCGGCGGGTAGGCTGGACGGACCTGAGCGCCGAGGAGGAGGACAGCTGTGGCACGTACGAGCGAGAACGGAGACGTTTTCAAGTGCTCCTTCTGCGGCAAGTCGCAGAAGCAGGTCGAGCGCCTGATCTCGGGGCCGGGGGTGTACATCTGCGAGGAGTGCATCGAGCTGTGCAACGAGATCATCGCCGAGGAGATCCAGGCCGCTCGGCCCGCCGCCGAGGAGCAGGCCCCGCTGCCCGCCCCGCGTGAGATCTTCGACTTCCTCGAGGAGTACGTGGTCGGCCAGGAGCCCGCCAAGCGCGCCCTCGCCGTCGCGGTCTACAACCACTACAAGCGCGTGCGCGCGCAGGACGCCGCACAGGCGGCTCCGAACGCGAAGAGCGCCGCCGCGAGCCTCGCCGAGGAGGCGAGCGACGACCACGAGGACATCGAGGTCTCCAAGTCCAACGTCATGCTGGTGGGCCCCACCGGCTGCGGCAAGACCTACCTCGCCCAGACCCTCGCCAAGATGCTCGACGTCCCCTTCGCGATGGCGGACGCCACCGCGCTGACCGAGGCCGGTTACGTCGGCGAGGACGTCGAGAACATCCTGCTCAAGCTCCTGCAGGCCGCGGACTACGACGTGAAGAAGGCCGAGCGCGGCATCATCTACATCGACGAGGTGGACAAGATCGGCCGCAAGGCCGAGAACCCCTCGATCACCCGTGACGTCTCCGGCGAGGGCGTGCAGCAGGCGCTGCTGAAGATCCTCGAGGGCACGGTCGCGGCGGTGCCGCCGCAGGGCGGGCGCAAGCACCCCCATCAGGAGTTCATCCAGATCGACACGACGAACGTGCTGTTCATCGTGGCGGGCGCCTTCGCCGGCATCGAGGACATCATCGGCTCCCGCATCGGCAAGCGCGGCATCGGCTTCGGCTCCGAGCTGCACTCCCCGCTCGCGCAGGAGGCGCTGTACTCGAAGCTGCTGCCCGAGGACCTGCTGAAGTTCGGGCTGATCCCCGAGTTCATCGGCCGCCTGCCGGTGATCACGAGCGTCTCGAACCTCGATCGGGAGGCGCTGATCACGATCCTCACCGAGCCCCGCAACGCGCTGGTGAAGCAGTACCGCAAGATGTTCGCCCTGGACGGCGTCGAGCTCGACTTCGAGCGCAGCGCCCTGGAGGCCATCGCGGACAAGGCGGTCGAGCGGGAGACCGGTGCGCGCGGCCTGCGCGCCATCCTCGAGGAGTCCCTCCAGCCGGTCATGTTCGAGGTCCCCTCCCGGGACGATGTGGTCAAGGTGGTCATCACCGAGGGCGTCGTGACCGAGGGTCGGGCGCCCCTGATGCTCACGGGCAAGGACGCGGACCGCGAGCACGAGAGCGGCCGGCAGGAGCGCACCGCATGAGCGCATCCGGCCACGCGGGTGCCCCGCGGGAGGCGGAGGTCGCCCGGGCTCGGGAGCTGCTGGGCGAGGAGCGGCGCAGCATCGACAACATCGACGCCGCCCTCGTGCACCTGCTCGCCGAGCGCTTCTCCCACACCCAGCGCGTCGGTCTGCTGAAGGCCGAGCACGGCCTGCCGCCGGCGGACCCGGACCGCGAGCAGCAGCAGATCGAGCGCCTGCGCTCCCTCGCCGATGCCGCGGGGCTGGACCCCACCTTCGCGGAGGCCTTCATGCGCTTCATCGTCACCGAGGTGATCCGCCACCACGAGCGGATCCGCGACGAGGGTGCCGCCGGGGCCTGACCCGGCCCGGACCTCGTCGAACGCGCCCTTCGAGCCGAAACGGCTGATAGCATCCGGGGCATGGCTCGAAAGACGTTCCTCGACTGGCCGGTGATCCGGCAGCTGCGCGGGGCGGATCCGACGGGACGCGGCACCGCCGTCACGTCCCCGCGGACCCGCAGCACGACGCCGCGCACCGCGGAGGCGGACGGTGTCGTCGACAGCGTCTGCCCGTACTGCGCCGTCGGCTGCAGCCAGCGCGTCTTCCACAAGGACGGGCGCGTCATCAACATCGAGGGCAACCCGGACTCCCCGGTCTCCCGGGGCCGGCTGTGTCCGAAGGGCGCCGCGAGCGAGCAGCTCGCGAACTCCTACCTGCGCCAGACGAAGGTCCGCTACCGCCGCCCCTACGGGACCGAGTGGGAGGACCTCGACCTCGACACCGCGATGGACATGATCGCGGACCGCTTCCTCGAGGCGCGCCGGAAGCACTGGGAGGACGAGGACGAGCAGGGCAACCCCCTCCGGCGGACGATGGGCATCGCGAGCCTCGGCGGCGCGACCATCGACAACGAGGAGAACTATCTGATCAAGAAGTTCTTCACCGCTGCGGGCGCCATCCAGATGGAGAACCAGGCCCGCATATGACACTCCGCCACGGTTCCCAGTCTGGGAGCCTCGTTCGGTCGTGGCGGTGCCACGAACACGGTGCAGGACTTCGCCAACGCTGACCTCATCGTCATCGAGGGCTCGAACATGGCCGAGGCCCACCCGGTCGCCTTCCAATGGGTGGTCGAGGCGCGCAAGCGCGGCTCCCGGGTCATCCACGTCGACCCGCGGTTCACACGCACCTCCGCGAACGCCGATCGGCACATCCCGATCCGCACCGGCACGGACATCGTGCTGCTCGGCGGCGTGATCCGGCACGTGCTCGAGAACGAGCTGTACTTCAAGGAGTACGTGCAGGCGTACACGAACGCCTCGACGCTCGTCTCCGAGGCGTACGGCGACCCCGAGGACCTCGGCGGCCTGTTCTCCGGCTACGACCCGGAGACCGGCACCTACGACAACACCACCTGGGCGTATGCGGGTGATCCCGACGCGGTCGCGCGCGGCCTGCCCGAGCGGGACGAGACCTTGCAGCACCCCCGCACCGTCTTCCAGATCCTGAAGCGTCACTACGCGCGCTACACCCCGGAGATGGTGCAGGAGACCTGCGGCATCGCTCCGGAGGACTTCGAGTACCTCGCGAGTTCGATCGCGGAGAACTCGGGCCGTGAGAAGACGACGATGTTCGCCTATGCGCTGGGCTGGACCCAGCACCAGGGCGGTGCGCAGATGATTCGCACCTCCGGCATCCTCCAGCTGCTCATGGGCAATATGGGACGGCCCGGCGGCGGCATCATGGCGCTGCGCGGACACGCCACCATCCAGGGCTCCACCGACATCCCGACGCTCTACCACATCCTGCCCGGCTACCTTCCGATGCCGAAGGCCGGACAGGACGACTTCGACGAGTACACGCGGCTGGTGGGGAAGAAGGAGCAGAAGGGCTTCTGGGCCAATGCGGACATCTACACGATCAATCTGCTGAAGGCCTGGTGGGGGAAGCACGCCACCGCCGAGAACGACTGGAGGTATCACTACCTGCCCCGGCTCACCGGCGCGCACGGCACGTACCAGACCGTCATGCGGATGCTCGAGGGCGGGGTCGACGGGTACTTCCTGTTCGGCCAGAACCCTGCTGTCGGCTCGGCCAACGGGCGTATGCAGCGTCTGGGCCTGACGCATCTGAAGTGGATGGTGGTGCGCGACTTCTACATGATCGAATCGGCGACCTTCTGGAAGGACGGACCCGAGATCGAGTCGGGGGAGCTCTCCCCGGAGCAGATCGGCACCGAGATGTTCTTCCTCCCGGCCGCGAACCACACCGAGAAGGCCGGGTCGTTCACGCAGACCCAGCGCATGGTGCAGTGGCGCGACCAGGCCGTCGAGCCGCCGGGCGACGCGAAGAGCGATCTCGAGTTCATGTACGAGCTGGGACGCCGCGTGCGGGAGAAGCTCAAGGACTCCTCCGACCCTCGCGACCGGCCGATCCTCGACCTGACCTGGGATTATCCTGTCAACGAGCACGGCGAGCCGGACGCCGAGGCGGTCCTCGCCGAGATCAACGGCCGACACCTCTCCGGTGAGAGGGCCGGGCAGCCGCTGGCCTCCTTCGGGGAGATGAAGGACGACGGCTCCACGAGCGGAGGCTGCTGGATCTACTCCGGCGTCTACGCGGACGGGATCAACCGTGCCCGGAAGCGGACACCCGGTCAGGAGCAGGACGAGACCGCAGCCGACTGGGGCTGGGCCTGGCCCGGGAACCGACGGATCCTCTACAACCGGGCCTCGGCCGATCCCGAGGGCCGCCCGTGGAGCGAGCGGAAGAAGTGGGTCTGGTGGGACGAGGAGACCGGGACATGGACCGGGAAGGACGTGCCCGACTTCCCGCCCACGAAGCGTCCCGACGACCCCGGTGACCCGGGCAAGGGCGGCGCGGCGGCGCTGGCGGGGACCGATGCGTTCACGATGCAGTCCGACGGGCGCGGATGGCTCTTCGCGCCGACCGGCATGGTGGACGGGCCGTTGCCGACCCATTACGAGTCGCCGGAGTCGAACATCCCCAATCCTCTGTACCCCCAGCAGTCCAACCCCACCCGCGTCACCTTCCAGGACGAGGACAACCTCAGCTCGCCGGGCGCGTCGGCGCAGGGCGGTGAGGTGTATCCGTACGTGTTCACCACCTACCGGATCACCGAGCACCACACCGCCGGCGGCATGAGTCGGTTCCTGCCCTATCTCTCCGAGCTCCAGCCGGAGATGTACTGTGAGGTCTCCCCGGAGCTCGCCGCGGAGATCGGGCTCGAGCCCTACGGGTGGGCGACGATCATCTCGGCCCGCAACGCGATCGAGGCGAAGGTTCTGGTCACCGAGCGCATGACCCCGCTCCACGTGGGCGGGCGCACTGTCCACCAGATCGGCCTCCCGTTCCACTGGGGCCGCGGCAGCGCCGCGGTGGTGCAGGGCGACGGGGCGAACGACCTGATCGGGATGAACCTCGACGCCAACACGCAGATCCAGAACAGCAAGAACAACTCGTGCACGATCCTGCCCGGGCGCCGCCCCCGCGGGCCGGGCCGTGCCGAGCTGGTGGAGGAGTACCGCCGCAGGGCAGGTCTGATCCCCGCGCTGCACCCGCAGGTCGACGGGGCCGAGGGCGCTCCCGGTGCCGGCCCGGCCACGGGCGGGACCCCGCACGAGGTGCGCGGTCCGGAGGAGGCCACTGCCGTGCCCACGGGGGAGCCGTCGATGAAGGAGATGAGGAACCGATGAGCCTGCTCGCCGGACCGGAAGGACCCTCCGCGGACGCGGGATGGGACCACGACCACGAGCGCAAGGGGTTCTTCACCGACACCTCCATCTGCATCGGCTGCAAGGCCTGCGAGGTGGCGTGCAAGGAGTGGAACCGCAACCCGATCGACGGCAACCTCGAGATCCTCGGCTCGAGCTACGACAACACCGGCGAGCTCGGCGCGAACACCTGGCGCCATGTCGCCTTCGTCGAGCAGGGCCAGGAGCGGATCGAGGAGGCGCGGGAGTCCGGGCGCAGGCTCGTCAGCCTCGGCATGCCGGGGATCGGCCCGAAGTCCTCCGGCAGGCGCGGCGCGACCCCCGCCGGTGATCTCTCGGACGTGGACCGCACCCCGCCGGACACCCCCGAGTTCCGCTGGCTGATGTCCTCGGACGTGTGCAAGCACTGCACCAACGCCGGTTGCCTGGACGTCTGCCCGACCGGTGCGATCTTCCGCTCCGAGTACGGCTCCGTCGTGGTGCAGCAGGACGTGTGCAACGGCTGCGGCACCTGCGTGAGCGCCTGCCCCTTCGGCGTCATCGAGCGCCGCGACGACGGGACCGTCTCCCCGTTCGCCGTGCGCGAGGAGGAGGACCCCCGCCGCAACACCGCGAGCAAGTGCACGCTGTGCTACGACCGGCTGGTCGACGGCGAGCAGCCGGCCTGCTCCGCCACCTGCCCCACGCAGTCGATCACCTTCGGCGACCACCCCGATCTCACCGCCGACGCGAAGCAGCGGGTCGCGGACCTGCATGAGCGCGGCATGACCGAGGCGCGCCTGTACGGCGCGAACCCCAAGGACGGCGTGGGCGGCACCGGCTCGGTGTTCCTGCTGCTGGACGAGCCCGAGGTGTACGGCCTCCCGCCGGACCCGCAGGTGCCCACCAAGGCGCTGCCGAAGCTCTACGCCCGCACCGGCCTCGCGGCCGCGGGAATGGTCGCGGCCGTCGCGCTGTCCTTCCTGGGGGCGCGTCGATGAGCATCACCGAGTACGACGCGGACCGGCCGCCGGAGAAGCCCCGCCGTCGCGGCGGCGGAGGGAAGCGCCGTCGGCGTCGCGGCCTCGGCGAGGTCGGGATGGGCGACGGCTCCCGCGAGGGCGCCGTCGTCGAGGACGTCGAGATCGAGCGGTCCGAGCAGTACGACTCCTACTACGGCCGGCCCGTGGTCAAGGCGCCGCCGTGGAAGGCACCGATCGCCGTGTACCTGTTCCTCGGCGGCGTCGCCGGCGGCTCGGCGCTGCTGGCCTTCGGCGCGCAGTGCACGGATCGCCCGCTGCTGCGGCGCAATGCGCGCCTCACGGCGCTCGGCACCGTCGGTGTCGGCACGATGGCGCTCATCGAGGACCTCGGCCGCCCCGAGCGGTTCCTGAACATGATGCGCACCGTCAAGGTCACCAGCCCCATGAGCCTCGGCACCTGGGTGGTGGGAGGCTTCGCCTCGCTGTCCGGTGTGCTCGGCGCGCTCGAGGTCGACCGCCTGGCGGGGGAGAAGCTCCCGCTCGGGGCGCTGCGCCCCCTACTCCGGGCCGCCGAGAGACCGGCCTCTCTCGGCCAGGTCGCCCTCGCCCCGGTGCTCGCCTCGTACACCGGCGCGCTGCTGGGCAACACCGTGGTCCCCACCTGGGAGGCAGGCCGCGGCCACCTCCCGTACCTCTTCGCGTCCTCCGCGAGCCTCGCCGCCGGCGGTGCCGCGATGGTCACCACCCCTGTCGCCGAGGCCGGTCCCGCCCGGCTCCTCGCGGCCGCGGGGGTCGCCGGGGACGTGGCGAGCATGCACCTGATGAAGGAGTCGATGCATCCCCTGGAGCGGGAGCCGCTCGAGACCGGGACGCCGGGCAAGCTCCTGACCTGGGCGGAGCGCCTCGCGATCGCGGGCGGCATCGGCACCCTCCTCGGCGGGCGTAGCCGCGTGATCGCGGCGGCGAGCGGCGCCGCGCTGCTGACCGCCTCGGCGCTGACCCGCTTCGGGGTGCTGAACGCCGGGCTCGAGTCCGTGAAGGACCCGCGCCGCGTGATCGAGCCGCAGAAGGCGCGCCTGGCGGCCCGCCGCGCCGCCGGCATCACCGACGACTCGATCACCACCGCCGGCTGAGCGCTCGGGCCGACGGGCGCCTGCGTCCCGTCGGCCCGACGCGGTCAGCGCACCTGGATGCCCTCGCCCGCGACGGTCTCGCCGATCACCGGATAGCCGGGCACCTCGCCGATCACCAGCAGGCCGCCCGAGGTCTGCGCGTCGGCGAGCAGCAGCAGATCGTCCTCGTCGATGCCGGGCCCGGCCTGGACCGCATGGCGCACCCACTCGAGGTTCCGTCGCGTCCCGCCGGAGACGAACCCGTCCCGCAGCGCCTCCGCCGCGCCGTCGACCAGCGGCACCGACGCCCTGTCCAGGATCATCCCGACCCCGGAGGCGCGGCCCATCTTGTACAGGTGGCCCAGCAGGCCGAAGCCCGTCACGTCGGTCGCGGCCTTCGCCCCGGCGGCCAGAGCCGCCTTCGAGGCGTCCCGGTTCAGGGTCGTCATCACCTCGATCGCGGCGGCGGAGACCTCGCCGGTGGACTTCATGCGGTTGTTCAGCAGGCCCACCCCGAGCGGCTTGGTCAGCGTGATCGGCAGGCCCGCCTCCGCGGCGTCGTTGCGCAGCAGACGGTCCGGGCGGGCGGTGCCGGTGATAGCCATGCCGTACTTGGGCTCGGGATCGTCGACCGAGTGCCCGCCGATGACCGGCACCCCGGCCTCCGTCGCGATCGCGAGACCGCCGGCGAGCACCTCCTGCAGCAGCTCGTAGGGCAGGACCTCGCGGGGCCAGCCGACGAGGTTGATCGCGACCACGGGGTCGCCGCCCATCGCGTAGATGTCGCTGAGCGCGTTCGCGCCCGCGATCCGGCCCCAGTCGTGGGCGTCGTCGACCACGGGGGTGAAGAAGTCCGCGGTGGAGAGCACGGCCGTGTCGCCGTCGGGCCCGCCGATCCGCACGGCGGCGGCGTCGTCCCCGTCGTCCAGGCCCACGATCACCTGGTCGTACTGCTGCCCGGCGAGGGAGGAGACGACCTCCTCGAGCTCGCCCGGTGGGATCTTCGAGGCGCAGCCGCCTCCGTGCGCCATCGTGGTCAGGCGGATCGCGGGGCGGGACAGGGGCTGGATGGGGGAGTCGCTCATGGCCCGACCCTAGCCCGGGCCGCCTGGGGAGGGCGAGCGTCGTCCCAGGTCCGGCGGTGATATCGTCGCTCGCGGAGGCGTACGTGTCCTGGTGGGCGCCCCAGTCTTCAAAACTGGTGAGACCGAGCATCTCGGTCTGGCGGGTTCGATTCCCGTCCGCCTCCGCCAACTCTGCCGTCCGCCGCCGGGCGGACGCTCCGATCCCGTGCGCAGGAGGTCCCGTGCCCCAGTCCCCGAGCGACGCCGAGGGCACGACGACCCCGGGCCGGGGAGGCCACGGCGCCATCGGCCACGACGCGAAGGGCCCCGGCACGGCAGGCCCCGGCGCGGAGGACCCGCGTCGGCGGATCCCGCGCACGGATCGCCTGCTCGCCCTGCCCGAGGTCGCCGCGGCGAGCGGCGCGATGGGGGAGCGCGTGGTGCACGACCTGGTCCGCGCGGCCCAGGACCGGGCCCGCCGCGGCGAGATCGCCCCGGAGGACGTGACCGCCGCGGTGCTCGCCTCCCTCGGGGAGCACAGCGCCTCCACGTTGCGCCCCGTGCTGAACGCGACCGGCGTCATCGTCCACACGAACCTCGGCCGGGCCCCGCTCTCGGCAGCGGCCCGGCAGGCGGTCCAGGACGCCGCCGGGTACACCGACGTCGAGTTCGACCTCGCCACCGGCGCCCGCTCCCGCCGCGGCGCCGGCGCCCGGGCCGCGCTGCTCGCCGCCTGCCCCGCGGCGGAGGACGCGCTCGTGGTGAACAACGGCGCGGCCGCCCTGCTGCTGGCCACGACCGCGCTCGCCGCGGGCCGCGAAGTGCTGTGGAGCCGCGGGGAGCTCGTCGAGATCGGGGCCGGTTTCCGGCTCGCGGAGCTCGTCGCCTCCGCCGGGGCGCGGGTGCGGGAGGTCGGCACCACCAACCGCACCCATGCGAGCGACTATCGTGACGCGCTCACGGCCGGGACCGGTGGGGACCCGGGCTCCGCCGCCCCGGGGCCGGGCGCGCAGCCGGCTCCCGCGGACGAGCCGCCCGTCGGCGCGATCCTCAAGGTCCACACCAGCAACTACCGCATCGAGGGCTTCACCAGCGAGGTCGGGATCGCCGAGCTCGCCGCGCTCGCGCACGAGCACGGACTGCCGCTGATCGCCGATCTCGGCTCGGGTCTGCTGCGCCCCGAGACCGCGCTGCCCGACGAGCCCGACGCCGCCTCGGCTCTCGCCGCGGGGGCCGGCGTGGTCATCACCAGCGGCGACAAGCTCCTCGGCGGTCCTCAGGCCGGTATCCTGCTGGGCCGACGCGAGGTGATCGCGCGCCTCGCCCGCCACCCGCTGGCCCGCGCGGTCCGCGCCGACAAGCTCGCGCTCGCCGCGATCGAGGCGACCCTCGCCGGACCCGTCCCGCCCGTCCTCACGGCGCTGCGCACCGACCCGGACACGCTGCGGGAGCGGACCGACGCGCTCGCCGCCCGGCTCGGCGGCCGCACTATCGCCCATGACGGCCGCGTCGGCGGCGGGGGAGGGGCCGAGGTGCCGCTGCCCGGCTGGGCGATCGCGCTCGAGGAGGAGCTCGCCGCGGAGCTCCGCACCGGGGACCCGGCCGTCGTCGGCACCGTCCAGGGCGGCGCGTGCCTGCTGGACCTGCGCTGCGTGCCCGCCGAGGACGAGGACACGCTGGTCGGCGCCGTCGCCGCGGCGAGGGAGCGGCTGCGCGTCCGCGAGGACCGCCGGCGCCCCGAGCGCGCCTCCGCGCAGGATGCTGAGCAGGATCCCGGGCGATGATGCAGGTCATCGCCACCGCCGGGCACGTCGACCACGGCAAGTCCACCCTGATCCGCGCGCTGACCGGCATCGAGCCGGACCGCCTCGCCGAGGAGAAGCGGCGCGGCCTCACGATCGACCTCGGCTTCGCCTGGACCGTCCTGCCCTCCGGCCGGGAGGTCTCCTTCGTCGACGTGCCCGGCCACGAGCGATTCCTCGGCAACATGCTCGCCGGCATCGGCCCCGCCCCGATCGTCTGCTTCGTCGTCGCGGCCGACGAGGGCTGGCAGGCCCAGTCCAGCGACCATCGCGACGCCGTCGCCGCCCTCGGCATCGACCAGGGCCTGCTCGTGATCACCCGCGCCGACCTCGCCCCCGACAGGGTCCCGGAGGTCATCGCGCAGGCCCGCACGGAGCTCGTCGGCACCGGACTCGCCGACGCGCCCGCCCTCGCGGTCTCCGCCGTGACCGGGGAGGGGATGGACGCGCTGCGCGAGCGGCTCGACGAGCTCGTCGCCGCCGCACGCCGTCCCGACCCCGGGCAGCGGGTGCGGCTGTGGGTGGACCGCGCCTTCACCGTCTCGGGCGCCGGCACCGTGATCACCGGGACCCTCGCCGCCGGCACCCTGCACCGCGAGGACCGGCTGGCGCTGATCGGCACGCACGGCGGCGCAGAGCCCGGGGACGAGGGCACCGAGGTGCAGGTCCGCGGTCTGCAGTCCCGCGGCGGACAGCTCGCCGAGCTCGGCCCCGTCAGCCGCGCCGCCGTGAACCTCCGCGGCGTCGACGCGGAGCAGGTCGGCCGCGGCGACGCGCTGATCACCCCCGGGGCGTGGCACCTCAGCACCCAGGTCGACGTGCGCCGCAGCACCGGCGAGGACCTCGCGGCTGCCCCGGGCGAGCTGATCGCGCACCTCGGCACCGCCCAGGTCACCGCCCGGGTGCGCCCCTTCGGCGAAGAGCATGCCCGGCTCACCCTCGAGCGTCCGCTGCCGCTGGCCGTCGGCGATGCGCTCGTGCTGCGCGGCAGCGGCAGCCACGCCGTGCGCACCGGGGTGCGCGTCCTCGACGTCGACCCGCCCGCCCTGGCGGGGCGCGGCGACGGCCGCCGGCGGCAGGCCGTGCTCGAGGCGATGCCCGCGGGCGGGGACCTCGCCGGGGAGGTCGCACGCCGCGGCGCCGTGAGCGAGCAGGTGCTGCGCCGCTACGGCCTCGTCGTCCCCGAGGAGCTGCCCGACGGGGTGGAGCGCCGCGGCGAGCAGCTCGTCGACGCTCGGGCGCTCGCCGACTGGCGGGAGAGGCTGACCGCCCTCGTCGCCGAGGCTGTGCAGGCCGATCCGCTCTCCGCAGGCCTGCCCCGCAAGGCCGCCGCCGATGCGCTGGCGCTGCCCGCCCCGGAGCTGCTCGACGCGGTCGTGGCCGCTGCCGGCCTCACGCTCGAGGCCGGCCGGGTGAAGGACCCCTCCGCAGTCGCAGGCCTCGGCGCCGCCGAGGCACGGGTCGCGCAGCTCGAGCGGCGGCTCGCAGAGGCCCCCTTCCGCGCCCCGGAGGCCGAGGATCTCGCCGCCCTCCGCCTCGGGGCCCGCGAGCTCGCCGCCGCCTCGGCGCAGGGCCGGCTGCTGCGACTGCCCGACGAGGTCGTGCTGCTGCCCACCGCGCCCGCGCTCGCGATGCGGGAGCTGGCCCGGCTCGAGCAGCCCTTCACCACCAGCGAGGCCCGCCAGGCGCTGGGGACGACGCGCCGCGTCGCGATCCCGCTGCTCGAGCATCTCGACGGCCGCGGCTGGACCCGCCGGGTGGACGCCGGGCACCGGGAGATCGTGCGCTGAGCCCTGGCCGCGGAGCCTCCTGACTCACCGCTGTCCCCGGCATCGTCCCGGGGCGTGCACCGACTGCTCGGGGCGGGCGCCGACGTGCCGAGCGCGTCAGCGGTGGCCGGCGAGCCAGGCGCGGTGCGCGCCGAGCAGGGCGTTCTGGGCGCGGCTGTGGTTCGGGGGACCGAGCAGCACGGCCGGCGAGGTCGGCGACTCCCACAGGGCCCGCACCTCGACCTGGCGTCCGTCGCGCAGCTGCGCGATCGCGACCACCCGTCGGCTCGTGGGCGGGGTCGGCGAGCTCAGTGCGGTCACCTCGTGCTCGCCGTCGTCGCAGCACGGCGGGCCTCGAGGCCCGTCGATGGGGAGTACTCCCCATGGTCGGCGCAGTACGGTCTGCCTAGGCTGAGCTGCGTCGCCGTGCCCGGCTCGGCCGACAGAAGCAGAGGGGCGGGGCGGGACCGGACACGATCCCGTCGCACGACGAGGACTTCGGGGGAGAGATGTTGGCAGGCTTCCAGGGCGGCGACACGGAGCAGATGCGACAGCAGGGGGCCGCCTTCGAGCAGGGATCGCGGACGGTCGATGAGATCACCGACGCCGCGACGAGGCTCATCGACTCCGTGCCGTGGATGGGACCGGACGCGATGGCGTTCCGCGCTCTATGGCACGGGGTGATCGCGCCCGGCCTGCGCGCGAAGGCCGAGGACCTCCAGGGCCGCGGCGAGGAGATCCGCCGCCACGCCGAGGAGCAGGACGAGGCCTCCGCCGGGGACGGGGGCGGACTGCTGGACGTCCTGCGTGACCTGTTCCCGGTGCCCTTCCCGGGCCCGCTGATGCCGCTGCCCGCGCCGATCCCCGGACTGCCCCTCACCCCGGGCGTCATCGACCACCTCCGCAAGGACCTCGAGGACTGGTTCACCGGCGGCGACGGCGACGGGCCGCAGGAGTTCTTCGGCGATCCCGGCTTCACCTCGCGCGGCGCGAAGTACGGGGACGACCGACCGATCGGCGAGCAGATCGCCGGCGGCGACTCGCTGTGGGACGGGCGCGAGATCGACGAGAGCTTCGGATTCCTCGACGGGTACGCGGGATACGACTACAGCGCCGGCACCAACGTCACCACCGATCCGTACGGCAACGTGACCGGGACCCTCGGCGGGCGGGGGAGCGCGGAGATCGGCATCGACGACCGCCTCGAAGGACCTCTCGGGACCGGGATCCAGGCCGGCGCCCGGGTGGGCGCGGAGGGCTACGCGGAGGCCGGAGGCACCGTCGGACCGGACGGCTTCGCCGCCGGAGCCCGCGCCGGGCTCGGCGCCTATTCCACGCAGTACGCCACCGTCGACTCGCCGCTCGGCAGTTCGGGGACCATCAGGCAGGACCTGTACGCCGGAGCGAACGCCAGCGCGAACGCGTACTCCCACGTCACGCGCAACGAGGACGGTCAGGTCAACGGCGTCAGCCAGGGCTTCGACGCCCGGGCCTTCGCCGGGGCGCAGGCGACCCAGACCTTCGAGGCGACCGCGCCCGGCGGTTGGTTCTCGGGCTCGACCTCGATCAGCGAGAAGGTCGGCTACGGGGTCGGGGCGGGCGCGGGGCGGACGATCTCCACCGACGAGATCTCCGTCAGCGTCGCCGGATCGATCGCGAAGGATCTCGGACTCGGCGGCTCCACCACCATGGCGGTCCATCCCAACCAGATCGTGAACACCTTCACCCCCGGCGACTACGACATCGACGACGCGATCGGCGACGCGTCCGGAGCGTTCCAGGGGGCCACTGACTACGTCTCCGACAAGTGGCCGTTCTGAGCAGCGTCGCCGTCGGCCGGATCACCGTCGCACCCAGCACCGAGCGCCGGCGGTCAGCCGCGGCGGGTCAGCGTCGTCCCGGCGTCCAGCCCTGCTGAGGGCCCCGGGCCTGCGCCCACCACCGGGCATGCGAGGCGACGAGGTCGCTCGCCGCCTCCCGGTAGGCGCCGTCCGCGCTGTTGCCGCCCTCTCCCGAGGACATGGCCAGCGCGCCGATCACCTGCACCCTCCCGTCGCGGCGATGCAGCGCGACGGCGCGGGGACCCCCGCGGCCCGAGGGCACTTCGACGTGGGCGATCTCCGAGAACAGGACGACGCTGGGGGCCCCGAGCGCCCCGTACCAGGTCACCCGGTCCGGGCCGACGAGCACGCGGCGCCGCGCCCCGACCAGTGCCATCACCGCTCCGGCGAGGCCGAACACCGGGAGGCCGAACAGCATCCCGAGCAGGGCCGGGCTGCGCGTGAGGGACCAGCCGAGCACCGGCACGGCGCCGAAGAGCAGGACCGCGACCACGACGATGGCCACGCCCATCCACAGGAACATCCGGTTGACCCCGGAACGGTACGTGCGGATCGGCATGGCCCTCGCTCCTCCCGCGTCCGGTCGCTCAGGCCTTGCTGCGCGGCTGCTTGACCGGCGGCTCGCCCAGCTCGACGTCGCGGGCGGTGATCCCCTCGCCCGCCCCGGCGACCAGCTCGAGCTTCTCGATCCGGCCGAGCGCCGTGAGGTCCGCCGCGGCGGCCTCGAGGTGCGCGAGCGCCGCCTCGGGAGCCTCGACGGTCACGGCGAGGATCGGGGTCTTCTGGGAGACCTTCGCGTCGGACTTGATGCGCCGCACCACGATCGCGGCCTGGGCGACGGAGTCCACGAGCGCGGAGTCCTGGCCCTGGGCGGCCTCGCGCAGCGGCGCGGACTCCGGCCAGGGCTGGGTGTGCACGGAGCCGCCGCGCCACCACGACCAGACCTCCTCGGTCGCGAACACGATCACCGGCGCGAACAGGCGCAGCAGCACCTCGAGCGCGATCGCGAGCGCCGCCCGCGCGGAGGCGGCACCGGCCTCGCCGGCCGGAGAGTTGCCGTGGGCGCGCTCCTTGACCAGCTCGATGTAGTCGTCGCAGAAGGCCCAGAAGAACGGCTCGACGGCCTCGAGGGCACGGGCGTAGTCCATGTCCTCGTTCGCGGTGGTGGCCTGGTCGACCACGTCCGCGAGCTGCGCGAGCAGCGCCCGGTCCAGCGGATCGGTGACCGCCGACGGATCCGCGGCGAGACGGCCCGACGGGTCCGCGGGAGCCTCGCCGAAGCCGAGCGCGAACTTCGAGGCGTTGAGGATCTTGATCGCGAGGCGTCGGCCGATCTTCATCTGCCCCTCGTCGAAGGCGGTGTCCACGCCCTGACGCGCCCGGCCCGCCCAGTAGCGCACGCCGTCCGAGCCGTGCTGCTGCAGCAGGCCGATCGGGGTGACCACGTTGCCCTTGGACTTCGACATCTTCTTGCGGTCGGGGTCCAGGATCCAGCCGTTGATCGAGGCGTGCTTCCACGGCAGCGCGTCCTGCTGCAGGTGGGAGCGCACGACCGTGGAGAACAGCCAGGTGCGGATGATGTCGTGGCCCTGCGGGCGGAGGTCCATGGGGAAGATCTTGGAGAACAGCCCGTCCTCCCCGTCGTCCGAGTTCCAGCCGCCCGCGAGCTGCGGGGTCAGGGACGAGGTCGCCCAGGTGTCGAGGATGTCAGGGTCGGCGACGAAGCCGCCGGCCTGGCCTCGCTGCTCCTCGGTGAAGCCGGCCGGCACATCGATCGTCGGATCGATCGGGAGCTCGTCGACGCTCGGGGTGAGCACCGTGTCGTAGTCGGTCTCGCCGTCGGTGCCCACGGCGTACCAGACCGGGAAGGGCACACCGTAGAAGCGCTGGCGGGAGATCAGCCAGTCGCCCGCCAGGCCCTCGACCCAGTTGCGGTATCGGGACTCCATGTACGCGGGATGCCAGGTCAGCTCCTCGCCGCGGGCGATGAGCTCGTCGCGCAGCCCGCCCTCGGAGGAGTCGCGGCCGCCGTTGGTGAGGTACCACTGGCGGGAGGTGACGAACTCGAGCGGCTTGTCGCCGTTCTCGTAGAACTTCACCGGGTGGGAGATCTTCTTCGGCTCGCCGACGAGATCGCCGGACTCGGTGACCATCTCGACCACGCGCTTCTGCGCGCTGAACACGGTCAGGCCCGCGAGCTCGGCGTAGGCGGCCTGGCCCTCGGCGGTGGTGATCCACGGCGCCTCGGGCAGGAAGCGGCCGTCGCGGCCGACGACGGAGCGGGTGGGCAGCTCCAGCTCGCGCCACCAGATCACGTCGGTGGAGTCGCCGAAGGTGCAGATCATCGCGATGCCGGCGCCCTTGTCCGCCTGGGCCAGCGGATGCGCCTTCACGGGCACCTCCACGCCGAACAGGGGAGAGGTGACGGTGGTGCCGAACAGGTCCTGGTAGCGCTCGTCGTCGGGGTGGGCGACCAGGGCCACGCAGGCGGGGAGCAGCTCGGGGCGGGTGGTCTCGATGCAGACCTTGTCGCCGGTGCCGTCGGTGCGGGTGAAGCCGATGCGGTGGTAGGCGCCCTCGCGGTCGCGGTCCTCCTGCTCGGCCTGCGCGACGGCGGTGCGGTAGGTGACGTCCCACATGGTGGGGGCCTCGGACTGGTACGCCTGCCCGGCCTCGAGGTTCTCGAGGAAGGCGCGCTGAGAGGTGGCGCGGGAGTGGGCGTCGATCGTCTGGTAGCTGTGGTTCCAGTCCACCGACAGGCCCAGGGTGCGGAAGACCTCCTCGAAGGACTTCTCGTCCATCGTGGTCAGCTTCTCGCACAGCTCGATGAAGTTGCGGCGGGAGATCGGGACCTGGTTCGCGGCCTTGGAGGACTTGTTCGAGCCGCCCTCCATCGGGGGCGTGAAGTCCGGGTCGTAGGGCAGCGAGGGATCGCAGCGCACCCCGTAGTAGTTCTGGGCGCGGCGCTCGGTGGGCAGGCCGTTGTCGTCCCAGCCCAGCGGGTAGAAGCAGTTCTTGCCGCGCATGCGCTGGTAGCGCACGATCATGTCGGCCTGCGAGTAGCCGAAGACGTGGCCGATGTGCAGCGAGCCCGAGGCCGTGGGCGGCGGGGTGTCGACGCTGAACACCTGGTCACGGGTGGTGTCCTCGTCGAAGGCGTAGAGCTGCTGCTCGCTCCATACGCCGTCCCACTTCTCCTCGAGGCCCTCGAGCGAGGGGCGATCGGGGATCGAGGTCTGGGCGTCAGGGCGCGATGCGGTGTCGGTCATGGGGGTCATTGTTCCAGGTCTGCGTCCCCGTGCAACGCAGGCGTCAGCACTGTGAGCGCTCTCGCGCCACGGCCTTCCCCGCTTCCCGAGCCGAGCGGCCGATGGCCTGAGCGGGTCCGTGGCGGCACGGTCGGGCGAATGCACCATCTGATGCCGCCATGAGCCCGTCGGCGACGCAGCCGACGCTCACGGCACGCGCGCGGTCCACTCCTCGGTGCCGAACTTCGTCTCCACCAGCTCGCGGGCCTTCGCGAGCTCGTCCTCGGTGTACAGCGAGTCGACGGTGTCGTAGCGGGCGCGGAAGTACTCGAGGAACCCCTCGATGATCTGCTCGCGGGCGAGGCCGGTCTGGGAGCGCATCGGGTCCACGCGCTTGTTCGCGCTGCGGGTGCCCTTGTCGGAGAGCTTCTCGCGGCCGATCCGCAGCACCTCGCCCATCTTGTCCGCGTCGATGTCGTAGCTCATCGTCACGTGGTGCAGCAGCACGCCGCCGGCGAAGCGGCGCTGGGCGGCGCCGCCGATCTTGCCCTGCTCGGAGGCGATGTCGTTCAGCGGCACGTAGTGGGCCCTCACCCCGATCTCCGCGAGCGCGCCCATCACCCAGCCGTCCAGGTACGCGTAGGCCTGCTCGAAGCTCAGCCCCTCCACCAGCGAGGTGGGCACCACGAGGGAGTAGGTGATGCAGTTGCCCTGCTCCATGAACATCGCGCCGCCGCCGGTGATGCGGCGCACCACCCCGATGTCGTGCTTCGCGGCGCCCTCGGCGTCGATCTCGTTGCGCAGCGACTGGTAGGAGCCGATCACCACCAGCGAGGAGTCCCAGTCCCAGATCCGGAAGTGGGGGCGGCGCCGCCCGGCGATGACCTCCTTCGGCAGCACCTCGTCGAGCGCCACGTGCATCACCGGGGGGAGGACGACGGGCGGGATCACGTCGAAGGTGAGGTCGTCCCAGCTCGAGGCGTGCCCGAGGGCGCGCCGCACGGCGATCGCGACCGCCTCGGAATCGAAGCCGATCATCTGCACCGGCTCGGGGAGGGCGGCGAGACGGTCGGTGATCGCGGCGCCGAGCTCGGCGGCCGTCGCCTCGGTCGCCATACCCTCGAGCGCGGCGTTCAGGTCCTCGAGCGCCTCGTCCGGCTCGAGGAAGAAGTCGCCGAACACGTGCGCCGTGGCGATCCGGCCGTCCTGGGCGGTGACGTCGACGGCGACGAGCTTGCCGCCGCGGACCTTGTACTCGCCGTGCATCACCGGTGTCTCGCTCGAAGCATCCATGACCCCATCCTCGCGCATCGCCGTGCGCCGCGGCGGGGCCGACGGGTCATGCCGCGCCGGCCGGCCGTGCGGAGTCGCCGTGCCGACGGGGCACGGGGCCGACGAGCACGGGCCGCGAGATCACGGGATCGTCAGCGAGCGCAGCGCCCGGTGGACCTCCCACACGAAGTCCGCGGTGGACTGGCTCTTGCGGGGCGCCACCGCATAGGTCTCCTCCGGCCGATCCGCCGTCGCCTCGCGCGTCACCTTCGGGATCAGATGGGTCCAGTCCCGCTCACCGCCCACCCAGATCCGGTAGGTGGTCCCGGTCTCGTCGCCGCGATGGAGCAGGCGCAGCCCCATCGAGGTCGCGGTCAGCGCCGGCTGTCGCCGTGCAGGGGCGGCGTCGAAGCCGCGGTCCCGCAGCAGCAACGGGTTCAGCACCGCCCACAGCAGAAGGCGCGCCCCCTCCACCTCCGGGGAGGCGGGGGCGCCGATCAGCTCCTGCGGCGCGGGCATCGCGCCCTCGTCGGTGCGCCAGGCCGTGCGGCGGGCGAGCGTCTCCAGGCGCTCCGTCGCCTCCGCCCTCTCCTCGTCGGTGCGGGGCAGGCCGATGCCCAGCGGAACCGGCTCGTGGCCGGCGCGCTGGAGGTGCACGGGCGTGCCCTGCTCGACCTCGCCGAACTCGAGGCCGGTGCGGTGCAGGCGCACCCCCGCCTGGAGATGGGCGTCGGTCTGGCCGCGCCGGGTCGAGAAATGCGGGCTGGTGCCCAGCAGGTCGCGGGAGGCGCGGTGCATGACGTCGAGGTGGCCGCGGAACTCCCGGGCGACCGACTTCTTCGTCAGCAGCCGCTTCGCCTCCACCGGGTACTGCACGATGGGCCGGCCCGAGTTCTCGCCGATCTCCCCGATCGTCTCCCACAGCGCCTGATGGCCGGGGTCGGCCTTCGCCATCCGCCGGGCGAGGGAGCGCCAGCTCGTGGCCTGCACCCGCTCGGGCAGCTGCTCCTCGCCGCCGACGAGGTCGCTGCGGCGTGAGACCGTCAGCAGCAGATGGTGCTCCGAGGTGCCGAGCGCGGCCAGGTGCTTCTCGAGCTGGGTGGTGCGCAGCAGCCCGTCCGTGCTCACCACGATGCCGAGGCGGGCGCCGTCGTCGGACTCGGGGGAGGTCGGGAGGATCTCGGCGACCAGGTCGGGGGAATGGCGGTCCAGGCGCGGCGCGGCGACGATGCTGCCGGTGGCGCGCTCGGTCCGGAGCACCGTGCGCAGGAACGCACGGCGGCTGCGCGGGGCCATCAGCACGAACTCGAGCATGTGGCGGAGGATCGCGTCGGCGCGCACGGGGCGCTCGGTGCGCTCGGCGCTCTCCGGGGCGTTGACCGTGCGCTCGACGGCGTAGGTGAGCATCTGTCCGACGGTGGCGTAGGAGCGGGCCATGGTCCTCCTTCTCTCGCGTCCCGGCCGCCGCGGCGGGCCCTGCCGGGGAGGGAACGTGGATCAACCAGTATCCCCCGGGGACAGTGTTTATCAGCGCAGGTCGCAGCGCACCGTGTGTCGTCGTGTGACGGCGGCGTCGGGAACGCGGTCGCGGAAGCGTTCGTAAGCGCCTCCCGGAACACTTGCGCGACCGCGGCCGCGGCCGGGCGCTCGCCGGTCGGCCCTCAGGCGGGACGGTCCCCGGCGTTGATGCGGCGCACGAGGTCCTCGACCGCCGGTTCGGTGAGGGAGAGGTCCTGCACCTCGGCCTGGGTGCCGATCCCGGTCAGCAGCGCCGGCACGGTCAGCTCCGCCCCGGAGAACGCGATCCGGTGACGGATCCCCTCCGCCTCGATCGCCAGGGTCCGCGCCCCCTCGGGCAGCGCGAGCGCCTCGAGACGCGGCGCGGCGAGGTCGAGCACGAGCTCGCGCGGCGAGCCGAGCCGCTCCCGGAAGCCGGCGAGCGCGCCGTCGTAGGCGACCTGCCCGGAGGCGACCACCACGATCCGATCGCACAGCCGCTCGACGTCGCCCATGTCGTGGGTGGTGAGGAACAGGGTGGTGCCGCGCTCGGCCCGGTCCTCGCGCAGGAAGCGACGCAGCCCCTCCTTGGAGACCATGTCCAGCCCGATCGTCGGCTCGTCGAGGACCACCAGCTGCGGGGAGTGCAGCAGCGCCGCGGCGACCTCCCCGCGCATCCGCTGCCCGAGCGACAGCTGACGCACCGGCCGGTCGAGGAACCCGGCGAGGTCCAGCCCCTCCACGAGCCGGTCCAGGCGCGCGCCGAGGGCCCGGTCGGTCAGGCGGTGCATCGCGCCGAGGATCCGGTAGCTGTCCCGCAGCGGCAGGTCCCACCACAGCTGCGAGCGCTGCCCGAACACCACCCCGATCTCGCGGGCGAGACGTCGACGTGCCGGCACCGGGTCGCGCCCCAGCACCCGCACGGAGCCCGCCGTGGGCTGCAGGATGCCGGTGATCATCTTGATGGTGGTGGACTTCCCGGCGCCGTTCGCGCCGACGAACCCGACGGCCTCTCCGCGCTCGATGCGCAGCGAGATCTCGTCGACCGCGCGCACCTGCTGCCGCCGGCGCCGGCGGGAGCCCGGGGCGGCGGCGCGCACGACATAGTCACGGCGCAGCTGCGCGAGCTCGAGCGCGGGGGAGGGCGCGACGTCGGGGCCGCGGGCGGCCGACGGGTCCGACGGGGTCGGGCGGGACGGGACGGGGTGAGAGGTCATCCACCTGCTCCTGTGTAGCGACGGACCCCCGCACGCCAGAGCACCAGGGCGAGGGTCCAGGCGAGGACCGCCACGGGCAGGCCGATCCAGCCCGCCCAGGACGGGACCAGGGCGGGGCCGGGCAGACCCAGCAGTGCGAGGGCGGGGGCGTAGGCGATCAGGGTCGCCGGGATCACGAAGGTGAAGAAGGCCCGCATCGGCAGGGCGAACACGGCGCCGGGGGTGGTGGCGACGTAGTTGCCGCCGTAGGTGAAGGCATTGGCGAACTCGCGCCCGTCCACCAGCCAGAACTGCAGTGCCCCGGCCATCGTGAACAGCGCGCCGAAGATCAGCGCTCCGGCGAACGGGGCCAGCACCGCGAGCAGCAGCAGCGCCGGGGTGGGGGAGAAGCCAGCGATGACCAGCGCGGTCACGTACATCCCGAGCCCCACCGCGATCCTTCCGATGCGGCGCAGCGAGAGGTCCAGGCTCGAGATCTGCAGCAGCAGCGGCACCGGGCGGATCAGCAGCGTCTCCAGGCGCCCGGAGCGGATCTGCGCCGAGAGCCCGTCGATCTCCCCGAAGAACATGTCGCCGATCCCGAAGGCGAGGGCGCCGAGCCCGTAGACCACCGCGACCTGCGAGAGCGTCATCCCGCCGAGGACGCCGACCTGGGAGAGGATCACCCACAGCTCGAGGAACTCGGTGCCGACGATCAGCACCTGGCCGAGCACGTCGGCGAGGAAGCTGGTGCGGAAGGTCGCCTGCGAGCGCAGGCGCGAGCCGTAGAGGCTCGCGACCATGCGCGCGGTCGAGACGGCACGGTCCTGCGACCCCGTTCGGCTCCGTGCGCTCGCGGCGCCCGGCCTCTCCTGCTCAGCCACCCTGCACCTCCAGGCTCCGCGTGCCCGCGCGCAGCATCGCCCAGGCCGCGAGCGCCAGCACCGCCGTCCAGCCGATCTGCACGCCGATCAGTCCGAGCGCCTCGGCGGGCGGGACGCGGCCGGAGAGGGTGTCGATCGGGGTCTGGATCATCGAGGGGAACGGGGTCGCCCGCGCGATCGCCAGCAGCCAGTCCGGGAACCACACGATCGGGATGAGGAAGCCCGAGAGCAGGTTCATCGTGGCGTTGTAGACGACGGTCAACCCGCGGGTCTCCACCAGCCAGAAGGCGGCGAGGTTCACCATCATGTCGGCGAGGAAGGCGACCGTGACCGCGAGCAGCAGCGAGAGGGCGCCGAGCAGGTAGGAGACCGGATCCTCGGGCAGGGCGAGCCCGGTGACGAGGGCGCCCACCACCAGCGGCGGGATGCCGCGGGCCAGCAGCAGGAACGCCGAGCGGCCGAGCTTCTGGGCGTAGTGGAGGCTCAGCAGGTCCACGGGGCGCAGCAGGTCCACGGCGATGTCGCCCTGGTGGACCCGCTGGGACACCTCCCGGGTGCCGAAGGCCTCGATCGGGGCGAGCAGCGCCTGGCCCAGCCATACATAGGTCGCCGCCTGCAGCAACGTGTACCCGCCGAGCTCGCCGCCCGCCGTGCCGATCGCGGCGAACATGATCGAGGCGCGGATGAACCCGAACACCGTGTTGGTGAAGATGCCCGCGGCGGTCGCCATCCGGTAGGTGGAGTACTGGCGGAAGGCGGCAGCGGCGATCCGTCCGTGAGCAGACACTCGCGCGAGCTTAGTGCGCTGTGGGGCGTGCCACAAGACAGAGGCGGCTGCCGCGCGGGCCTGCACCTCGGCCCCGTCGGCGCTCCCGGCGCTCGGACGGTGCTTCCCACAGGGGAGCGCCTGCGGGCACCGGCCGTCTACGCTGTCTCGGTCCCCGTCCCTCCTCAGCGAACCGGACCCCCATGAACTCGAATCGCGACAGCGCCGTCGACCCCGCCGCGGAGGATCCCGCGGCGGCGCGCGGCGCCGCTGACTCCGCCGCGGCAACCCCCTCCGCGGCTCCTCGTCGTCCCCGCTTCGGCCTCCTGCCCCGCATCCTCGTCGCGATCGTGCTCGCGATCGGTCTGGGCCTGGTGATGCCCGAGTCGATCGCCCGCGTCTTCACCACCTTCAACGGGATCTTCTCCGGCTTCCTCGGCTTCCTCATCCCGCTGATCATCGTGGGCCTGGTGACCCCGGCGATCGCGGAGCTCGGCCGCGGCGCCGGGAAGATGCTCGCCGCCACCACCGGCATCGCCTATCTCTCCACCGTGCTGTGCGGGCTGTTCGCTCTGGGGATCTCCCTGGTGCTGCTGCCGCGGATGCTGGACGGCGCGAGCATCGGCACGCTCGAGAACCCCGAGGACTCGGCGATCGCGGCCTACTTCGAGATCGAGATCCCGCCGGTGTTCGACGTGATGACGGCGCTGGTGCTCTCCTTCTGCCTCGGCATCGGGCTGACCCTCGTGACGAAGGGCGCCCTGCAGGAGTCCTTCGAGCAGCTGCGCACGATCATCGTGCGGATCATCGAGGCGATCATCGTGCCGCTGCTGCCGCTGTACATCTTCGGCATGTTCCTGGGCCTGACCATGAACGGCCAGATCTGGACCGTCATCGGCACCTTCCTCGCCGTGATCCTGCTGGTCTTCGCGATGACCGTGGTGGTGCTGCTGGCCCAGTACGGCGTCGCAGGCCTCGCGATGGGGAGGAACCCGCTGCGGATGCTGGGCCGGATGCTCCCGGCCTACATGACGGCGCTGGGCACCAGCTCCTCGGCCGCGACCATCCCCGTCACCGTCGAGTGCACCAAGCGCAACGGCATCCCCGATGCGATCGCTGAGTTCGTGATCCCGCTGGGCGCCACGATCCACCTCGCCGGCTCCACCCTGAAGATCACCACCTTCGCCGTCGCGATCATGATCGTCACCGGCATGGAGCTGAACGTCCCGGCGCTGCTGGGCTTCGTCTTCATGCTCGGCATCGTGATGATCGCCGCGCCCGGCGTGCCCGGCGGCGCGATCATGGCCGCCGCCGGCGTGCTCTCCTCGATCCTCGGCTTCGACGAGGCGGCCGTGGGCCTGATGATCGCCGCCTACATCGCGATCGACTCCTTCGGCACCGCCACCAACGTCACCGGCGACGGCGCGATCGCCGCGGTCATGGCCCGGCTCTCGAAGGGCCGGGTCGAGGGCGACCTCACCGTGGGCCGGCACGAGCAGGTCCACGGGGTCTGAGGCCCCGCATCTCGCAGGAGCGGCCGACGGCAAGGCCGTCGGCCGCTCCTGTCGTCTCGGCCGCTCCTGTCGTCCGGCCGCGTCCTCCTTCCCTGCCACCATGGCCGCGCCGGCGGCCCTGCCGACGGCGGTCCCCGCGGCCGACGGGATGGCCGTGCTCGCGCGGCCCGCGCCGACGTAGGCTCGGCACCATGACTGCTCACAGCCCTGCCGACGCCCCTCTGACCGCTGTCGTCACCGGTGCCTCCTCCGGCATCGGCCGTGCCACCGCCGTCCGTCTGGTCGCCGACGGCTGGCGGGTCCTGGCCGTCGCACGGCGCGAGGAGCGCCTGGCCGAGCTCGCCGCCGAGACCGGCTGCGAGGTCCTCGCCGTGGACGTCACCTCCGACGAGTCCGTCGCCGCGCTCGTCGCCCGCGTCGAGGAGCTCTTCGACGGGAGCTTGAACGCTGTCGTCCATGTCGCCGGCGGCGCCCTCGGCGTCGAGACCGCCGCCGAGGCCGACCTCGAGAAGTGGCAGCGGATGTACGACATCAACGTGCTCGGCGCCGTCCGCGTCACCCGCGCGCTGCTGCCCGCCGTGCGGGCGAGCGGCCGCGGCGACCTCCTCTTCGTCACCTCCGTGGCCGGGCACGAGGCCTACCCCGGCGGCTCGGGCTACAACGCCGCCAAGGCCGGCGAGCACATGCTCGCCCATGCCCTGCGGCTCGAGCTGAACGGCGAGAAGGTGCGCGTCATCGAGGTCGCCCCCGGCATGGTCCGCACCGAGGAGTTCTCCCTCGTCCGCCTCGGCGACCAGGAGAAGGCCGATGCTGTCTACGACGGGGTCGACCAGCCGCTGACCGCGGAGGACTGCGCCGACGTCATCTCCTACGCCCTGAATGCCCCGCACCACGTGAATCTCGACCTGGTCACCGTGCGCCCCCTCGCCCAGGCCGCAGCCCACCGGGTGGCACGCCACCAGGGACTCTGATGGCCCACGGCGGCATGCCCGGCTACGGCATGGGCGGCGGCGGGGGCCGGGGCGGCAGCGACCTGGAGCTCGCCCCCGGACAGAAGCCCGACGTTCGCCGGGTGCTCAGCCTGTTCCGCCCCTACCGCGGCACCCTCGCCGCCGTGCTCTCGCTGATCGTCCTCGCCGCGGCCGCCGGGGTGGTCTCCCCGTTCCTGATCCGCGAGATCGTCGACGTGGCCCTGCCCGAGCAGCGCGCTGACGTGCTCGCCTGGTCCGTCGGCGGGCTCATCACCGTCACCGTCGTCGCGAGCGCCCTCGGCGTCACCCAGTCGATGCTCTCGGCCCGCGTGGGCCAGTCGGTGATGCACGACCTGCGCGTGGCGGTCTACTCCCACCTGCAGCGGATGGGGCTGGGCTTCTTCACCCGCACCCGCACCGGCGAGATCCAGTCGCGGATCTTCTCCGACATCGGCTCGATGCAGTCCGTGGTCACCTCCGTGATGACCCAGATCGTCTCCTCCGGCGCCGGGGTCGCGATGGCGCTGGTCGCCATGATCGCGATGGACTGGCGCCTCACCCTCTTCTCCCTGATCGCCCTCCCCTTCGCGGTGTGGATGAACCGGCGCGTGGGCCGGCGCCGCCGCGCCATCGTCCGCACCCGGCAGGAGAAGGCCGCGGACCTCTCCGCTGGGATCCAGGAGTCGCTGTCCGTCTCCGGGATCCTGCTCGGCGTGACGATGGGACGCACCGAGACGCTCAGCAGCGCCTTCGCCGACGACTCCCGCGAGCTCGCCGAGCTCGAGGTCCGCTCCCAGATGGCCGGGCGCTGGCAGATGGCCGTGTTCACCACGATCATGGCGCTGTTCCCGGCGCTGACCTACTTCCTGGGCGGGCACCTGCTGTTCGCCGACCCCGAGGGCGGCGGCATCACCATCGGCACCCTCGTCGCGTTCATCGCCCTGCAGTCCTCCCTGTTCCCGCAGATCAACGGCCTGCTGCGGGTCGCGACCCAGGTCAACAGCTCCCTCGCCCTGTTCACGCGGGTCTTCGAGTACCTCGACACACCGATCCTCATCGCCGACGCCGACGACGCGATCGCCCTGGACCCCGGGACGGTGCGCGGCGAGATCCGCTTCGAGGACGTCACCTTCGCCTATCCCGGCGCCGAGGAGCCCGCGCTCGCGCACCTTGACCTCGTGGTCCCGGCCGGGACGCACACGGCCCTCGTCGGCGCGACCGGATCGGGCAAGACCACCACCGGCTATCTCATGGCGAGGCTCTACGAGCCGACCGACGGCCGGATCACCCTGGACGGCCACGACCTGCGGGAGATCACGCTGTCCTCTCTCGCCGCGAGCATCGGCGTGGTCACCCAGGAGACCTACCTCCTGCACGCCACCATCGCCGAGAACCTGCGCTTCGCCCGCCCGGACGCCACCGACGCGGAGCTCGTCGCCGCCTGCCGCATCGCCCAGATCCACGACCACATCGCCGCCCTCCCGGACGGCTACGCGACGGTCGTGGGGGAGCGGGGCTACCGCTTCTCCGGCGGGGAGAAGCAGCGCCTCGCGCTCGCCCGCACGATCCTCCGCGACCCGCCGGTGCTGGTGCTGGACGAGGCGACGTCGGCCCTCGACGTCGCCACGGAACGGGCGATGTCCGGGGCGCTCGACGCGGTCGCGCGCGGACGCACCACCGTCTCGATCGCCCACCGTCTCTCCACCGTCCGGCACGCCGACCAGATCGTCGTGATGGAGCGGGGGAGGATCGTCGAGCGCGGCACCTACGAGGAGCTGCTCGCGCGCGGCGGCGTGTTCGCGGACCTCGCCCGGCAGGACGCCCGGGAGGATGAGCAGGACGCCCGACGCGACGACGAGCCGATCCCGGAACCCGCCGGTCCCGACCCCGGTGCCCGCTGAGCGCGGTCGCCCGAGAGGAGACGCCATGACCGTCGCGGGCGCGCCTACGACCAAAGGCGGAGGCGGGAGTCCTCCCTGCGCGGGATGTGCGCGCCGTGCGGACCGGGGGAGGATCGTGCAATCGGGCGGCGCAGCACGCGCCGCACCCGCACCAGGGCACGGCACGACCTGGGGAAGAGGGTCATCGCATGACCACGATGCTCCCGGAGGACGCGATGAGGCGGCAGCGCGCTGTGACGGGTCGGAAGGCGATGTCTGGCCAGGACCCCGCGACCGGACAGGGCGGCAAGCCCGTCTCGGGACGGCCCGCGCTGTTCGTGACGATGCTGGCGCTCGCCGCCCTCGGCGTGCTCGTGCTGCTCGTGGTCGGGCCCGTGCTGCCGATGCCGCTGGCGGTGCTCGGCGCCGCGGCGCTCATGGGCGTCGTCGGCCTCGCCTGGTGGGTGGCCGGCCCGCGCCTGTGAGGCAGCGGGCGGTCGCGTCGTCTCAGACGTCGATCTCGATCTCACCCTCGCCGCGCGAGACGCAGGTGATCATCTGGCTGTCCTGCTCGTCGTCCATGAGGAACTCGTCCATGTGCTCGACCTGTCCGGAGACCAGCGGCACCACGCAGGTGCCGCACACCCCGCCCTCGCAGGAGTAGTCCATCGGGACGCCCGCGTCGAGCAGAGCCTGGAGGAGGGACTGGCCCTCCTCGACCTCGACCGTGATCCCCGACTTCAGGCACTTGGCGGTGAAGGGCTCTCCGAACAGCGACATCCTCGCTCCTTCTGCGTCGACCGCGCCGAGCGGCGCGCGGTTCCGTGGAAGCACCAGTGTTCCATGACTGTCACCGTCGAAGGAGGTGACTCACGCCTCCTCGGCGGTGGTGGACGCGGCGGTGTCGGTGCCCTCGGCGTCCTCCTCGTCCTGCGAGCGCGTCGTCTGTATCGCGGCCGCGGCCGCGACCGGGGCGGAGACCACCACGCGCGGCGGCACGGCGGCCGCGGAGGCGGCGGTCGAGGGGCTCAGCGCGAGCGCGGACGGGCCGAAGGTCAGCACCAGCAGCGCCGCCGCCGAGAGGGTCGATGCGCCGAGGCGCGATCGTCGGTGAGGGATGTCGTCGTCCATGTCGTCTCCTTCGTCCACGGCGTCCCCGGTGGGGCCGCCGTGATCATGAGACCCCGCCCACCTGGCAGGCGGCTGAGGATCCCGACCGCATGAGCTGGGACCCGGGAGTGACGGAGCCCCGGGAGCCGGAGGGCCCCGCGGACCCGGCGCGGCTGTTCCTCGCGTCTCTTCCCCCGGGGCGGTCGTGACCGCGCGGGCGAGCCCGCGTACACTGCACGCCATCGGCATCGACCCGGCCATCACCGGTGAGCCGCGGGAAGAACAGCACGAGCACGGTCCGCGAGGACAGGCGCCGCGCCCAGTAGAACCCGCCGGGACCAGCCCGTCACAGCTGAGGAACGAGGGGAGGCCCCGCGTCGGCAGCGCCGGCGCGCGCGGCGTCAACCGAGGTGGTACCGCGCCGCCGGCCCGTGCCGGGAGCGTCCTCGGGCAGCAGTCCGCCCGCCCGCCGCCCCTGTTCCGCCTCGGAGGTTGTTCCATGGTCTACCCGGTCTCCGGAGACCCGCTCGTCCCCTCGCCGCACCTGCCCGCGCTCGAGAACGCGATCCAGGAGTTCTGGCGCACCGACCACACCTTCCGCGCCTCGATCGCCCAGCGCGAGGGCGCCGAGGAGTTCGTCTTCTACGACGGCCCGCCCTTCGCCAACGGTCTGCCCCACTACGGTCACCTGCTCACGGGCTTCGTCAAGGACGTCGTGCCGCGCTTCCGCACCATGGACGGGCTGAAGGTCGACCGCCGCTTCGGCTGGGACACCCACGGCCTGCCCGCCGAGCTGGAGGCGATGCGGGAGCTCGGGATGACCGAGAAGTCCGAGATCGAGGACATGGGCCTGCAGGCCTTCAACAACGCCGCCCGCGCCTCCGTGCTGAAGTACACGAAGGAGTGGGAGGAGTACGTCACCCGCCAGGCCCGCTGGGTCGACTTCGAGAACGACTACAAGACCCTCGACGTCACCTTCATGGAGTCGGTGCTGTGGGCGTTCAAGACCCTGCACGACAAGGGCCGCGCCTACGAGGGCTACTACGTCCTCCCGTACTGCTGGAAGGACCAGACGCCGCTGTCCGCCCACGAGCTGCGGATGGACGACGACGTCTACCAGGAGCGCCAGGACCAGACCGTCACCGTCACCTTCCCCTTCACCGGCGAGAAGGCCGAGCAGCTGGGCCTGGCGGGCGTGAAGGCGCTCGCCTGGACGACCACGCCCTGGACCCTGCCCACCAACTTCTCCCTCGCCGTCGGCCCCGAGCTCGCCTACGCCGTGCTGCCGGCCGGCCCGCTCGGCGCGGCCGACGGCGCCGCCGCGGGCGAGGGCCGCTACCTGCTGGCCGAAGCGCTCGTCGGCGCGCACGCCAAGGAGCTCGGCTACGAGAGCGCCGAGGACGCCGTCGCCGCGATCGAGGAGCGCCGCTACGCGGGCAACGAGCTCGAGCACATGACCTACCAGCCGCTGTGGACGGTCTACTCCGAGGACCGCGCCAAGTGGGGCACCGAGAACGCCTGGATCGTCACCGTCGCCGACTACGTCTCCACCGACGACGGCACCGGCGTGGTCCATCAGGCCACCGCCTACGGCGAGGTCGATCAGCAGGTCAACGCCGCCTACGGCATCCCCGTCATCGTCTCCGTCGACGAGGGCGCGCAGTTCCACGACTACTTCCGCGGCACCGAGCTCGACGAGATCGCCGGTCTGCAGGTGTTCGAGGCGAACCGCCCGATCATCCGCAACCTCCAGCGCGAGGGCCGCCTGCTGCGCGAGACCAGCTACGTGCACTCCTACCCGCACTGCTGGCGCTGCCGGAACCCGCTGATCTACAAGGCCGTCTCCTCCTGGTACGTGAAGGTCGCCGACCAGCGCGAGCGGATGCTCGAGCTCAACGAGCAGATCGACTGGGTGCCCGGCAACGTCAAGCACGGCCAGTTCGGCAAGTGGCTCGAGGGCGCCCGCGACTGGGCCGTCTCCCGCAACCGCTACTGGGGCACCCCGATCCCGGTGTGGAAGAGCGACGACCCCGACCATCCCCGCGTCGAGGTCTACGGCTCCCTCGCCGAGATCGAGGAGGCCTTCGGCACCCTCCCGCGCGACGAGCACGGCGAGGTCAACCTCCACCGCCCCTACATCGACGAGCTCACCCGCCCGAACCCGGAGGACCCCACGGGCCGCTCCACCATGCGCCGCGTCACCGACGTGTTCGACGTCTGGTTCGACTCCGGCTCCATGCCCTTCGCGCAGGTGCACTACCCCTTCGAGAACGGCGACTGGTTCGAGGCGCACAACCCCGCGGACTTCATCGTGGAGTACATCGGGCAGACCCGCGGCTGGTTCTACGTCATGCACGTGCTGTCCACCGCGCTGTTCGACCGTCCCGCCTTCACCTCCGTCATCTGCCACGGCATCGTCCTCGGCGAGGACGGGCAGAAGATGTCCAAGTCGCTGCGCAACTACCCCGACGTGCGCGAGATGTTCGACAAGTACGGCGCCGACGCGATGCGCTGGTTCCTCATGTCCTCGCCGATCCTGCGCGGCGGCAACCTGGTCGTGGACGAGCCGAAGATCCGCGACGCCACGCGCCACGTCGTGCTGCCGCTGTGGAACGTCTGGTACTTCCTGGCGCTGTACGCCAACGCGGCGGGGGAGAAGGACGCCTCCGGCCGGCCGACGGGGCACCGCGGCGCCCCCCGGCACGAGTCCACCGACGTGATGGACCGCTACCTCCTCTCCCGCACCGGCGAGCTGGTGCGCGGGGTGCGGGCCTCCTTCCGCGAGCTCGCGATCGCCGACGCCGCCGAGCAGATCCAGGACCACCTGGACATGCTCACCAACTGGTACGTGCGCCGCTCCCGCGACCGATTCTGGGAGGGCGATGCGCAGGCCATCGACGTGCTGGCCACCTGCCTGGAGACCCTGCTGCAGGTCGCCGCGCCGCTGCTGCCGATGGTCACCGAGGAGATCTGGAAGGAGCTCACCGGCGGCCGCTCCGTGCACCTGACCGACTGGCCCGACGACTCCCTCTTCCCCCGGGACGAGCAGCTCGTCGCCCAGATGGACGACGTGCGCGCGATCGCCAGCGCCGGCAACGCGCTGCGCAAGAAGGAGGGCCTGCGCGCCCGCCTGCCGCTCGCCGAGCTGACCGTCGTCCACCACGATCCCGCCTCGCTCGAGCCGTTCACGGCGATCATCGCCGACGAGCTGAACGTGAAGCACGTGCGCCTGCTGGACGTCACCAGCGAGGAGGCGCAGGGCATGGGCGTGGAGCAGAAGCTCACCGTCAACGCCCGCGCCGCCGGGCCGCGGCTGGGCAAGCAGATGCAGGTCGCGATCAAGGGCTCCAAGACCGGGGACTGGTCCGTGGCCGAGGACGGCACCGTCACCTCCGGCGGGATCGCGCTCGAGGAAGGCGAGTACTCCCTCGACCTCGTCGCCGGTGAGAGCGCCGCCCTCGAGGGCCGGACCGTCGGCGTGCTGCGCGGCGGCGACTTCCTCGCCCTCGACATCCGGGTCACCCCCGAGCTCGAGGCGGAGGGCACCGCCCGTGACGTGGTCCGCGCGATCCAGTCCGCGCGCCGCGAGGCGGGGCTGGACATCTCCGACCGGATCCGTCTGACCGTGGACGGCGACGAGCCCGTCGTCGCCGCGGTCGCCGCCCACCGCGAGCTGGTCGCGGGGGAGGTCCTCGCGCTCGAGCTCGAGGTCCCCGCGCGGCCCGCCGAGGGCGCGCACGAGGCGCGCGAGAAGGTCACCGGCGGCACCGTCACCGTCTCGGTGCAGCGGGCCTGAGGCGGGACGGGGCGGCGCGAGGAGCGCCGCCCCGTCGGCCCTCCCACGCCGTCCCGGCAGCTCGCCCGAGCTGTCCTGTCGGCCCTCCCGCGCGTCCCGATCACAGCGGTGGACGTCAGTTCGCCCGCTTCGTGACGATTTGCGGCCCCGCTCGGTTCACGACTGCGTATCGGCTGGTCAGCACGGGTTCAAGGGAATCGGTCGGGCCTATCATGGGGAGGGATCCAGCTGGGGATCCCCCCCCCCGCGGGCCTGGGCGGCTTCGTCCCCGGCACCCTCATCAGCGATGCGCAGATGTTCGCGGGCACCTCCATGACCGCCGCCCAGGTCGACGCGTTCCTCGACCAGAAGGGCGCGAGCTGCACCCGCGGCACCGACGGCGCCGACTGCCTCAAGGACCTCCGGATGGACACCCCGCAGCGAGCGAAGGACGCCCACTGCGCCGCGATCCCCGCGAAGAAGGCGGCGAGCGCCGGGACGATCATCGCGGACGTCTCCCGCGCCTGCAGCATCAGCCCCAAGGTGCTGCTGACCATGCTCCAGAAGGAGCAGGGCCTGGTCACCACGCGCAATGCGACCCCGAAGATGCTGCGGGAGGCGCTGGGCTTCGCCTGCCCCGACTTCCAGACCTGCGACCCGAAGTACGCGGGCTTCGCCCAGCAGATCTATAACGCCGGAGTGCGCCTGCAGCAGTACGGCGATGCGAAGCGCGGCTACCGCTACCAGGCGGGTCGCACCTACGACATCCAGTACAGCCCCTTCGCCTTCTGCGGCTACGGGAAGGTGACCATCTCGAACCGGGCCACCGCCGCGCTGTACAACTACACCCCCTTCACCCCCACCCAGGCGACCCTCGACGCGGGCTCCGCGGCCGTGGCCGACGACGTCTGCGCCACCTACGGCAACCGCAACTTCTCCCGCCTGTACTCGCAGTGGTTCGGCTCCCCGACGGGCGCGAGCACCTCGCGGTACCCGGTCGCCGCGCCGCTCGGGAAGAAGCCCGCGGACCCCTTCGCGGACGTCCCCTACGACACCACGATCTTCTTCACCGAGATCGCCTGGATGAAGCACATTGGCTACTCCACGGGGTGGGGGAGCGGCGCGAGCGCCGTCTACCGCCCCTACGACCCGATCAAGCGCGACGCCGTGATCGCCTTCCTGTACCGGGCGGCGGGCTCGCCCGCGTTCACCCCGCCGAAGGTCTCGCCCTTCAAGGACGTGAACTCGAAGGACACGATCTTCTACAAGGAGATCACCTGGGCGCATTCGGTGGGGCTGGCGCGGGGCTGGTCCGATGGCACCTTCCGTCCGTACGAGCCGATCAAGCGCGACGCGATGGCCGCCTTCCTCTACCGCGCCGCCGGCGAGCCCTCGTACACCGCGCCGACCCGGTCCCCGTTCAAGGACATGAACCGGGGTTCGGAGGTCTTCTACGAGGAGATCAGCTGGATGGCGTCCCAGGGGTACGCCAACGGCTGGTCCGACGGCACCTTCCGCCCCTACGAGCCGATCAAGCGCGACGCCGTCGCCGCCTTCGTCTACCGCTGGAAGGTCGCCTGAGCGGGACGGAGCGCTGCGCCCGCGTGCGGTGACGGCGTCCGCGATCGGGGCCGTTGCAGTGCCGTTCACGCGGCCGCCGGCGCGCGCGAGCTCGCCGGCGGCAGCTCGACCGTCAGGTGAGATCCTGAGGGCCGACGGCCCGAAGGGCGAGGCCATGGACGTCAGACTCGGGCGGCGAGCAGCGCTCCTCGGGGCGGGGATCGCGGTCGCATCGCCGCTGGCCGGCTGCTCCGGGAGCCGGCGGACCCGTCGGGTCACCGAGGCGGTGCTCGAGGTCGAGGGCGTGGACGGGTGCGAGCTCGACAGCTCCATCAGCGGGACCTTCCAGCGTCTGCTGCACGGCAGGATCGACCTCGGCAGCGACGATCGTGACGTCGCGTTCGAGATCTACGACGAGGCCATGCGCGCCGTCGTGACGACGCTGCACGACGGCGATGAGGACGACGGGAACATCACCGTCGGCGGGATCATGGGCTTCATCAGGGGAGCCGAGGAGTTCACGGTCCGGGGCCTCGACCCGGACATGCCCGTCGAGGACTACCGCCTGGACCGGGTGACCGCGAGCACTCTCTACGCGAGATACGGGCTGACCTGAGCCGGGGTCCGCGGCATCGTCGCGCGGCGCCCGCCCGAGTCCTCCGTCGGCGGAACCCGGACCTGCTCCGCACTCACCGGAGATCCTCCCTGCCCACCTCGATCACGACGTCCTCGACCAGCGTGACCCCGTCGCCCAGGTAGACGCCCTCCAGGTCCTCCTGCAGCGCGGCGAGCACAGGGTCGGTCCCCGACCCTGCCTGCAGGCTGCCGTGATAGCCGCCGGTGGGGTCCACGCCCTGCTCCGTGCGCAGCACCGACTCATGGGCGTTCTCGAGCGGGGAGGCCCCGCCGAGAGCGGGAGCCGGTGCCTCGAGCACCACCTCGCGGACGGCGGGGGAGGAGACGCGGCTGCCGTCGATCCGGTACCCGTCCAGGTCCAGCAGCGGCACCGGATCGGCGATCCGCAGCGGCGCCGGCCAGGTCACGGGATGCCGCAGCAGCAGGGACGGCTCGAGCGCCGAGCTGTGCGAGACGTTGACCGTGCTGGTCGAGGCCTGCGCCGGCACCACGGTCCCCACCGGGGACCCGACCGAGAAGCTGTGGGTGATGTCGTAGCTGCCCGTTGCTCCGTCGGCCCGGTTGACGCCGGGGTCCGCCGCCAGATGCGCGGCTGTCAGCCCGCCCTGCGAATGGCCCACGATCATCACCCGCGACCCGTCGGGGATCCCTGCCGCGGCCATCGCCGTGCGGAGGTCGGCCATCGCCGCGGACTCCTGCCCGGCCATGGTCCGCAGGTTCGAGTCCCAGCCGGCGGAGTTCCCCTGCGGTCCCCAGGAGTCGGGATCCCAGATCGGCTCGCCCCCGGTCGGCGGGGCGTGGACGATGAACGCCTCGCCCCCGTCCCGGCCGCGCACGGTCTGGATCCGCACCCGTCCCGCCGCGGCACCGTCCCGGTCGGCGTCGCCGGGGACGCCTGCGAGCGGTCGGCGGGCCTCGTCGTTCGCCGCGATGAGGTCGGCGAGGCGGCGCGGTGCCGTGCTCGAAGGGACCTCCACGACGGCGTGCACGGTGACGTCGGTGCGCGGGTCGAGGAGACCGGTGTCGGTCACGGTCTCCACCGGTGCGAGCGCGATCGCGCCGCTGAGGAGGAGAGTGCTCGCGCCGAGCTGGGCGAGGGTGGGGGCGGCCCCGCCTGCCCCCCAGATCTCGAACATCCCGCCGAGGTGCCCGAGCTCGTCCCGGACCTGGTCGATCCCGTCCGAGTCGCCGCCGAGCCCGACCACGACGCCCGTGAGCTCCGCGGTGCCGAGCGCGACCCCGGCGCCGAGGGCGTCGGAGACGAGGGCGGCGGGCGCGGGAGCACGGCGGAGGGGGAGGGACGCCGCGGCGGAGGGACCCGCGAGGAGACGTCTTCCTGCTCCGGTGGGAGCGAATGCACGGTGCGGGGAGGCCACGCCGTGCCCCTCGGCCGCCGACGCGCGCTCCTGCGCCTCGGCCTCGACGCGGATCCGGCGGGCGAGGAGATCCAGGCGATCGCCGGCCTCACGCAGACGGCCCCGGGACAGCAGGGTCCAGCGGCGCCGGAAGGCGTCGGCGTCCGGGCCGTGCCAGGTAGTGGCGCCGACGGCGTCGTCGACTCTCGCTCGCAGCCCCGTGAGCCGGTCGACGGCCGCTTCCAGGCGGTCGGCCTGCAGGCGGCATCGGTCCGTGTCCATGCCGAGCATCGCGTCGGCCCCGTCCCCCATGCCGTCCCTCCCGTCTCGTCGCCCTGCCGCGCCCGTGGATCGGCGTCCTCCGCCCCGACGGCGCCGGCGCTCGCGGTCAGGCTAGGGAGGCCGCGGTCGAGCATGAGCGGGGGAGAGCCGGGCTGTGGACGACCGCGACGTGGGGAGGAGCGGTCGCCCGTGCCCCGGACGTCTGTGCCCCGGACGTCTGTGCCCCGGACGTCCGGTCCCCGGCTGCCCGCGCCCGGGATCGTCCGGTCCCCGGGTCCCAGGTGCCCCTCGTACACTGATCCGGCCCGTCCCGCCCCGCACCCAGGAGCCGCAGTGCCCAGTTCTCCCCGCCCGGGTTCCTCCCGTCCGGCGATGTCCCCCGAGCTGCGGGAGGTCTATGCCGCGCTCCTCGAGCGCGCCCCGGAGAACCGCATCGAGCCGGACCTCAGCCGGATCCGCCGGGTGATGGAGCTGATGGGCGACCCCCAGAACTCCTACCGCTCGATCCGCATCGCCGGCACCAATGGCAAGACCACCACCGCGCGGATCCTCGAGCGGATCCTGCGCGAGGCCGGGCTGCGCACGGGCCGCACCACGAGCCCCCACCTCCACTCGCCCACCGAGCGGATCGCGATCGACGGCGCGCCCATCGACGAGGAGGGCTTCCTCCAGGCCTATCGCGACGTCGAGCCCTTCGCGCAGATCGTCGACGCCGAGTCGCAGGCCGCCGGCGGACCGCCGCTGACCTACTTCGAGTACCTCACCGCGATGGCCTTCCAGGCCTTCGCCTCCGCCCCCGTGGACGTCGCCGTGGTCGAGACCGGCCTCGGCGGCACCTGGGACGCGACCGGCGCGGTCGCCCCCGACGTCGCCGTGATCACTCCGATATCCCTGGACCACCAGGAGTACCTCGGCGAGACGATCGCCGAGATCGCGGGGGAGAAGGCCGGGATCCTCACCTCCGAGGCGATCGCGGTCCTCGCCGAGCAGCCCTACCAGGACGCCGCCGACGTGCTGCGCGAGCGGGTTGCGGAGCTCGGCGCGGAGGCCTCCGTCGAGGGGCAGCAGATCGGCGTGCTCGCCCGCACCCCGGGCGTCGGCGGGCAGATGCTCTCGCTGCAGGGGATCGCCGGCCGCTACGAGGAGGTGTTCCTCTCCCTCCTCGGCGAGCACCAGGCCCGCAACGCCCTGCTCGCCGTCGCCGCCGCGGAGGCGCTGCTGGGCGGCGGCACCTCCCCGCTGGACGGCGAGCTGCTGCAGGCGGCGCTGTCGAGCGTCACCTCCCCGGGGCGGGCCGAGGTGGTGCGCCAGGCGCCGACGGTGCTGCTGGACGCCGCGCACAACCCCGCCGGCGCCCTGACCCTCGTCGCGACCGTGCGCGAGAACTTCCGCTTCACCCGCACCATCGGCGTGGTCGGCATCCTCCAGGAGAAGGAGGCCGACGACATCCTCGAGGTGCTCGAGCCGCTGCTGGACGCCGTGGTCATCACCCGCTCCAGCTCCCCTCGCGCGATCCCCGCGGACCGCCTGGCCGACATCGCCCGCGAGATCTTCGAGGACGAGGACCGGGTGCTCGAGCAGGAGAGCCTGCCCGACGCGATCCAGATCGCGGTCGACCTCGCCGAGGCCGACGGCGACCAGTTCGGCGGCGTCGTCGTCGCCGGGTCCGTCACCCTCGCTGCCGAGGTCCGCGACCTGCTCGGCGTCCCCGAGGAGGCGTGAGAGAGATGGACCTCGACCTCACCCCCTCCCCCCGCTCCCACGGCGCACAGCGGATGATCACCGCGACGGTGCTCGTGTGCGAGGCGCTCGTCGTCTTCTTCGCGGTGCTCGTCGCCCATCAGCTCGCCCCCGGCGACCGGGCCCTGACCTGGACCTGGGGACTCGTCACCGCGATCGCCCTGCTGCTGAACGGGGGACTGCTCAGCCGCGGGGCCTGGGCGTACTGGCTGGCCCTCGCCCTCCAGATCCCGGCGATCCTGCTCGGCCTCCAGGTCTCTGCGATGTGGGTGATCGGCCTCGGCTTCGCCGCCATGCTCGCCTACGGCATCGTCAAGGGACACCAGCTGGACCGCGAGAAGGACGCCGTGGACGCGAGGCTGCTGGACTCCGACGGGACGGACGAGCGCTGACATGACCACGGCTGACCTGTGGGTACCCTGATCCCATGACCGCACAGCGCACTCTCGTCCTGCTCAAGCCCGACGCCGTCCAGCGCAGCCTGCGCGGCGAGATCCTCCGCCGCATCGAGGCGAAGGGCTACGACATCGTCGCCCTCGCCCAGCGCACCGCCACCGCCGAGGAGCTCGCCGCCCACTACGCCGAGCACGAGGGCAAGCCCTTCTACCCCGGCCTCGTGGAGTACATGGGCGCCGCCCCGCTCGTCGCGCTCGTCGTCGAGGGCGTGAACGTCATCAAGGGCTTCCGCTCCCTGGCCGGCGCCACCAACCCCACCGAGGCCGCGCCCGGCACCATCCGCGGCGACCTCGCCTGCGAGCAGGACCTCCCCGTCATCCAGAACCTCGTCCACGGCTCCGACTCCGAGGAGTCCGCCGAGCGCGAGATCGGGATCTGGTTCCCGGGCCTCGGCTGAGCCCTGCGATCGGCGGGCCGTGCCGGCGTCGGGCCCTGCGGTCCCCGGTGACGCGCCGTCCAGGACGCTCCCGGGGACCGCGCCGTCGTCGGTGCACAATATGGGCATGCAGCTGCCCTTCGTCGTCGTGCTCTTCCTGATCCTCGCCGTGGTCCTGGCCGTCGTGATCCTGGCAGCCGTCGCGATGCCCCACCTGCGCCTCCCGCGCGAGGACGAGGACGGCACGGCCGCGGAGCACCCGCGCCACACCTCCCGCACCGGTCGCGGCTGACCCGCCCCCTTCCACCGGGCCCGGCGCTGCAGGTCGCGCCCGGATCCGGGACTCACGCAGGGACGGCCCGGCGACGGCCCTAGACTGGAAGCTGTCCTCGCCGCATCGCCGGCTTCCCCGACCTCGGAGGTGACCCGTGGATCCCGATGCCCTACTCGCCCTGATCGCCGGAGGCGGCGGTGGTGTCGTCGTGCTCGGCGTCGGTGCCTGGGCCTACATCCGCAGCCGCGGCCGCTCGTCCTCCTCGAAGGACCGCGACGAGCAGCGGGGCAATGAGGACTCCTCGAGGAGCGAGCCCGGCTCCACCACCGGCACCGCGACCGCGGTCAAGGAGCGCCCCGCCGCCCCGACCTGGGCCGACACCCTCTCCGCCCCGGCCCCGAAGACCGCTGAGCGGCCCGCCGCGGGCGAGCAGGCGCCGGACGGCGCCGCATCCGCGGAGAAGACCGCGCCCGCCGAGGACGTCCCCTTCGACCAGGAGGCGCCCGAGGCCCCCGCCGCGTCCGCACCCGCTGACGTCCCCGCCGAGACGGCCCCGGCCGACACCGCCGGGACCGGCACGGCGGAGCCCGACACCGCCGCTCCGACGGAGAACGCCCCGACGGAGACCGCACCGGCCGGGACCGCGCAGCCCGAGGCTCCTGCCGAGGACGCCGCCACGACCGCCCCTGCCGGCCCCGTCATCGAGACCCCCGAGGCGCCCGAGAGCCGCATGCTGCGCCTGCGCGAGCGGCTCTCGCGCTCCGGCGCCCTCGGCCGCGGCATCCTCACCCTCCTCACCCGCTCCACGGTCGACGAGGAGACCTGGGAGGAGATCGAGGAGACGCTGCTGATGGCCGACCTCGGCCCGGCCGCGACCGACGAGATGCTCGAGAACCTCAAGCGACGCATCCAGGTGCTCGGCACCGACGACGTGGCCGCCGTGCGCGAGGTGCTGCGCGAGGAGCTCGTCGCGCTCGTCGACCCGGACCTCGACCGCCGCCTCGCCGCGACCCGCCGCACCGCAGAGGACGGCACCGAGGTCCCCTCCGTGCTGCTGATGGTCGGCGTCAACGGCACTGGCAAGACCACCACCGTCGGCAAGCTCGCCCGCGTGCTCGTCGCCGCGGATCGCACCGTCGTGCTCGGCGCGGCCGACACCTTCCGCGCCGCCGCCGCCGACCAGCTCGAGACCTGGGGCTCCCGGGTCGGCGTGGACACCGTCCGCGCCGACCGCGACGGCGCCGACCCCGCCGCCGTCGCCTTCGACGCCGTGAAGAAGGGCATCGAGCAGGAGGTCGACGTGGTCATCATCGACACCGCCGGCCGCCTGCAGAACAAGAAGGGCCTGATGGACGAGCTCGGCAAGGTGCGCCGGGTCGCCGAGAAGGGCCTGCACGGCGACGAGGTCGCCGAGGTGCTGCTCGTCATCGACGCCACCACCGGCCAGAACGGCATGCAGCAGGCCCGCGTGTTCTCCGAGGCCGTGAACATCACCGGCATCGTGCTCACCAAGCTCGACGGCACCGCCAAGGGCGGCATCGTCGTCAACGTCCAGCGCGAGCTCGGCGTGCCCGTGAAGATGGTCGGCCTCGGCGAGGGCATGGACGACCTCACGCCCTTCGACCCGCACGGCTTCGTCGACGCGCTGCTGGAGGGCTGAGCGACCAGGCCCCGCAGCACCCCGACGGCCCGGGCGATCCCCAGCGATCGCCCGGACCGTCCCGCGTCTCAGGCGAAGTGGCCCTTGGCGATGATCCCGTGCACCCCGACGGTGCGGTCCACGACCTGGGAGATCGTGAAGCCCGCGGCGGCGGAGAGATAGGCGTAGGCGACCGCGCGGTCCATGCCGAGCTCCTGCTCCAGGAACTCCAGCGCGTTGACGACGGCCGTGCGCAGCGCGACGTCGAGGTCGCTGCCCTGGCCGTCGACCGACCCGTCGGGATCGGACAGCCCGATCGGGATCCACGCGTCGGCGGTCTCCGCGAAGGGATAGCGGTGCGCGAGCCGCGGCGCGTCCCCCTCGCCCTCCTTGCACACCGTCAGACGGAAGGTGCCGCGCAGCGAGCCCTCCATAGCGGTCAGCGCCACCTCCCCGTCGCCCATCGCATGGTGCGGGTCGCCGACGTAGAACAGGGCACCGGGGGCATGGACCGGCAGGTAGAACGTGGAGCCGGGGCCGAGCAGCCGGATGTCGATGTTGCCGCCCCCGAGGGTCGGCGGAACCGAGTTGGCGGAGGGATCCGTGGGGGAGGAGGCCTCCGCGCGGGCGACGCCCATCATCCCCATGAAGGGCCTCAGCGGGAACCGGGCCGCCCCGCCGTCGAAGGCCATCACGCCGTGGCCGTCCTCGATCGGGGTGAACACCGAGACGTTGCCCCAGGCCATCGGGTCGGCCGTGCCCCGGCCGTCCGTCGACGCCGCCGGCATCACCTGCTCGAGGGATACTCCCTCCGGCGCGGCGCCGTCGGCGGTGAGCGCGAGCGCGCCCTTGCCGTGCCGGCTGGAGACCACGCCGTAGGGGACGCGGGGGACCGCCTCGAGGGTCTCGATCTTCAGCACGTCGCCGATCTCGGCGCCCTCGACGGCGATGGGCCCGGTGACCACGTGAGGGCCGTCGGCGGCGAAGTCACGGGCGGTGCGGTCGTAGTCGGCGGCGATCGCGATCGCGTCCTCGAGCACCGAGCCGGCCTCCACGCCGTGCGCGCCGAAGAACTCCCGCGGGTCCCGGCCCTGGTCCTCGGGGATCCCCTCGTGGGAGACTGCGTCAATGGTCACGGTGTCGCCGGAGCCGACGGTCAGCACCGGATCGGAATGGACGGTGGGCACATAGCCCCACATCACCTGGTCCGTCTCCGAGCCGAGGTAGTGGTCGCCGGGGATCTCCCCGCGTCCCGGCTGCAGGATCTGCCCGGCCCCGGAGGGCGCCGTCGGATCCCCTGCCGCGGGCTCCCCGGACGACGGGGCGCAGGCCGACATCAGTGCGCCGCCCGCCCCCAGGGCCGCGGCGACCTGCAGCATCTGCCGCCGGCCCACCCCGCGTCGGAGCGTGGCGGCGGCATGCCGCGCGAAGCGGTCCGAGGACAGGTCGTCGGTCGGCGGCGGGGTCGTCGATGGGCTCACGGGCGGGATCGTCTCCTCGAGGTCGTCCGCCGAGGGGCGGAGCGGAGTGCTCCCGCGACGCTGCGGAGGGCTCGGCGGGTGCCGTCCGGCCGACGCTAGGCGGCGGGACAGCACCTCCGCCCGGTCCGTCCCGCGTCCCGGAACCCTCGGTCACGGAACGATCACGGCGGCCCTCCCGCCTAGGTGATTCCCGGCTGCTACCGCACTCTGTGATCACGGCCCACCCGGCCGTACGGCAGGTCGGCACCTCGATCCCGGCCGCCGGCCCCTCCTCTGACTGGAGCCGCCATGGACTTCACCCTCGACACGGGGGCGACCGCCTGGATCCTCACCAGCGCGGCGCTCGTGCTGCTGATGACCCCCGGCCTGTCCCTCTTCTACGGAGGCATGGTGCGCGCCCGCACCGTGCTGAACATGATGCTGATGTCCTTCAGCGCCATCGCCGTGGTCGCGATCGCCTGGACCGTCGCCGGATACTCGATCGCCTTCGGCACCGACGTCGGCGGCCTGTTCGGGAGTCCGCTGGAGTTCCTGGGCCTGGCCGGCACCGACGACCAGTCCATCCTCGCCGAGAGCGGCGTGCCCTTCCTCGTCGCCGCAGGCTTCCAGATGACCTTCGCGATCATCTCCACCGCCCTGATCTCCGGCGCGATCGCCGACCGCGTCAAGCTCGGCACCTGGCTGGTCTTCGCCGCGCTGTGGGTGCTGATCGTGTACGCACCCCTGGCCCACATGGTCTGGGGCGGCGGCCTGCTCAGCGGCGACGGCCCCTTCGCCGCGATCGCCGAGCCGGTCGACTTCGCCGGCGGCACCGTGGTCCACATCAACGCCGGCGTCGCCGGTCTCGTGCTCGCCCTGGTGGTCGGAGCGCGCAAGGGCTTCGGCAAGGAGCCGATGAAGCCCCACAACCTGCCGCTGGTCATGCTCGGCGCCGCGCTGCTGTGGTTCGGCTGGTTCGGCTTCAACGGCGGCTCCGCCGGCACGGCCGACGGGACCGCGGGCCTGGCCTGGGTCAACACCACGGTGGCCACGGCGGGTGCCATGCTCGGCTGGGCACTCGTGGAGCGGCTCCGCGACAAGCACGTCACCTCGCTCGGCATGGCCTCGGGCGTCGTCGCCGGCCTGGTCGCGATCACCCCGGCCGCCGCCGCGCTCACGCCGCTCACCTCGATCGTGCTCGGACTCGCGGCAGGTCTCGCCTGCGCCCTCGCCGTCGGCCTGAAGTACCGCTTCGGCATCGACGACTCCCTGGACGTGGTCGGCGTGCACCTGGTCGGCGGCCTCGTCGGCACCATCGGGATCGGCTTCCTCGCCGTGGACGGCGGTCTCCTCCTCGGCGGCGGCGCGAGCCTGCTGCTGGTCCAGACCCTCGTCGCGATCGTGGCCATGCTGATCTCCGCGGTGCTGACCCTCGCCATCGCCCTGGTGCTCAAGTACACGATGGGATGGAGGATCCCCGAGGCCGACGAACGGGCCGGGATCGACATCACCCATCACGCCGAGGCCGGATACGATCTGGTCGGCGCCCTGGCCTCCCGCCGGGACCGCCCCTCGGCCCCCGCCTTCTCGCCCCGGGACCCCGGTCCCGAGCCCCGCAACCCGGCCCCCGTCGACGGGCCCGGCCCGGTCCGCGAGGCCGCCGGACCCGGCGCGGACGCCGCCGAGGAGACCACCCGTCCCGCCGTCGCAGGAGAGCCCCGATGAAGCTGATCACCGCCATCATCCAGCCGCACGCCCTGCAGGATGTCACCGACTCCCTGCGCGAGTACGGGGTGACGGGCCTGACCCTCACCGAGGTCGCCGGCTACGGCCGCCAGGGCGGCCACACCGAGGTCTACCGCGGCGCCGAGTACACCATCGACACCATCCCCAAGATCAAGGTCGAGGTGCTCGCGCTGGAGAGCGACGAGTCCGCGATCATCGACCTGATCCTCGCCGCCTCCCGCAGCGGGAGGATCGGCGACGGGAAGATCTGGACCACCGACGTCGGCACCGCGGTGCGCGTGCGCACCGGGGAACGGGGGGCGGATGCCCTCTGAGGAGCTCTCCTCCCGCCGGATCACCCAGGTGCTCCACGAGGGCTTCGCGGACCCCTCCGCCGGTCCCTCCCGCAGGCTCGCCCAGTCCGACCTCGTCGACGACTGGCTGCGCACCCTGTGGGAGCGGGCCGGCGAGGCCGTGCCCGGGGACGGCGGCGCGGCGCTCGCCGCGATCGGCTCGCTCGGCCGGCGCTCCCTCGGCCCCGCCAGCGACCTCGACCTCGTGCTGCTCGTGGACCCCGCCCGGGTGGGCCCCGAGCAGGCCGCCGCGCTCGCCGGGGCGCTGTGGTACCCGATCTGGGACTCGGGCACCTCGCTGGACCATTCGGTGCGCAGCCCCGAGGAGTGCGAGGAGGTCGCCGGCACCGACCTCCGCACGGCCATCGCGCTGCTGGACCTGCGGTGCGTCGCCGGGGACGAGCAGCTCGCCCTCGACACCGCCGCCCGGGTCCGTGCCCGGTGGCGGCGAGAGGCGCGCCGGCGGGTCGGGGAGGTCGTGGACCTCGCCGCGGACCGCGATCGACGCTACGGCTCCCTCGCCCACTCCACCGAGCCGAACCTCAAGTCCGACCGCGGCGGGCTGCGCGACATCACCGTGATCCGCGCGCTCGCCGAGAGCTGGCTGGCCGATCACGACCACGAAGTCGTCGACGCCGCCTCCCGCACCCTCCGCGACGCGCGCGACGCGCTCCAGGCCGTCACCGGCACCTCGGGCACGCGCCTGGGCCGCGCCGACCAGGACGCGGTCGCGGCGCTGACCGGCCACGCCACCGCCGACGACCACCACGCCGTCCTCGCCGAGGCCGCCCGGGCCGTGACCTGGGAGCTGCACCGCGCGGTGCGTGCCGCGGAGGCCGCGATCGCCCCCGGCGGGAGCGCCACCCGCGGCGTCGGCACGGCGCGTCGTCCCGCCCTCGAACGCCTCGGGCACGGCGTGATCGTGCAGGCCGGAGAGGTGTCCGTCGACCCCTCCTCCCGCGATCTGCTGCGGGACGTAGCCGCGGTGCGCCGCGCCGCGACCACGGGGCTCCCGCTCGCCGAGGCGACCCTCGCCCGCATGGCGCAGGAGCCCGTGGCGCCGCTGCTGCCCGCCCAGCGCGACGTGCTGGTGGACGCGCTCGCCGGCGAGCACCTCGCCGACGCCTACGAGGCCCTCGACGTCAAGGGAGTCTTCTCCCGCTGGGTGCCCGGCTGGGCCGAGATCCGCAACCGGCCCCAGCGCTCGGCCGTGCACCGCTTCACCGTGGACCGCCACCAGATCGAGACCGTGCTCGAGACGCAGCGCTTCCTGCCCCGCGTCAGCCGACCCGACCTGCTGCTGGTCACGGCGCTGCTGCACGACCTCGGCAAGCGGCCCGGGATGCGCGACCACGCCGCGGAGGGCGCGCCGCTCGCCGAGACCGCGGCCCGGCACCTCGGCTTCGACCGGGCTGATGCCCGCACGATCGCGATCCTCGTGCGCGAGCACCTGACCCTGGTGGGCCTCGCCACCGGCCGCGACCTCGCCGACCCCTCGACCCTGCGCGAGCTGCTGCGCGCGGTGGACGAGGACCCCGACACCCTCGAGCTGCTGCGGGCGCTGACCGAGGCCGACGCGATCGCCGCCGGTCCGTCGGCCTGGTCCACCTGGCGCGCCGACCTCGTCGACCACCTCACCGACCTCGGACGCGACGCCCTGCGCGGCACCGCGACCGCGCCCCGCACGCGCCTCGCCCCGCAGCGCTCCGCCCAGGACGCCGTGCTCGCCGCGGTGCGCCGCAGCGACAGCGCCCAGGTCATCTACCCCGCCCCGCTGGACGACGAGCCGATCTCCCAGCTGTGCCTCGGCGCGCTCGACGGCCCCGGCGTGTTCGCGGCGATGGCGCGGGTGCTGGTGCGACTGCGGCTGGACGTGCACAGCGCCGTGGTCAGCACCCAGGACGGGATCGCCGTGAACACCTGGTGGGTCACCGGCACCCAGGCCGACCTCCCGCACCCCTCCGTGGTGCGCACGGCACTGGACCGCGAGCTCGCGCACCGGGAGCGGGCCGACGCGAGGGTGCTCGAGCTGCCGCCGGCTCCGCCGCTGCGCACCACCGAGGACACCCCCGTGGTGACCGTCCTGCCCGGAGCCTCCTGCGAGGCGACCGTCGTGCAGGTCAACGCCCGCAACCGCCCGAGCCTGCTGGCCGACGTCGCCGAGACGATCACCGTCCACGGGCTGGAGGTGCGCAGCGCCCACGTCATGACCCTGGGACGGCGCGCGGTCGACGTGCTCTACCTGACCGACCAGCACGGTCGCGCCCTGGATCCGCCGACCGTCGGCCGGATCGTCGCCGCGCTGATGGACGCCGCCTCGACCTGAGCCGGCCGGCTCGGCGTCGCCGTGCCGGCTGGGCCGCGGCGCAGGCTCCGCTGCGGCGCAGGCTCCGTCGCGGCGCGGGGTCGGCGCCCTTCGCCGGGCCGGGCTCCCTCCGTCCGTCCGTCCCTCGGCGGAGCGTTCTCAGCTCCCTGCGAGCTCGGCGCGCAGCAGCGCCGTCCCCGCGGCGAGCGCCCGCATCTTGCCCTGCGCGACGTCGCGGGACAGCGGCGCCATGCCGCAGTTCGTGCTCGGGCAGAGCCTGTCCGCGTCCACGAAGGCGAGGGCGCGGCGGAGCGTGTCGGCGACCTCCTCGGGGGTCTCGACCCGCGGATCAGCGACGTCGATCGCGCCGAGCATCACCTTCTTGCCGCGCAGCAGCTCGACGAGCTCCATCGGGACGTGCGAGCCGCGGCTCTCGAGAGAGACCGTGTCGATCGCCGAGTCGCGCAGCAGCGGGAAGGTCTCCTCGTACTGGCGCCACTCCGTGCCCAGGCTCGCCTTCCAGTCGGTGTTGGCCTTGATGCCGTAGCCGTAGCAGATGTGCACGACGGTCTCGGCGCGCAGCCCCTCGGCCGCCCGCTCGAGGACCTCCACGCCCCAATCCCGCACGTCGTCGAAGAAGACGTTGAAGGCGGGCTCGTCGAACTGGATGATGTCCACGCCCGCCGCCTCCAGCTCCCGCGCCTCCTGGTTGAGGAGGGCAGCGAACTCGCGGGCGAGCTCCTCGCGGCTGCCGTAGTGCGCGTCGTACAGCGTGTCGATCATGGTCATCGGGCCGGGGAGCGCCCACTTGAGGGGCTTGTCCGTCCGTGTGCGGAGGGAGACCGCGTCGTCGACGAAGACCGGCCGCTCACGACGCACCGGACCGACGACCGTCGGGACGCTCGCGTCGTAGCGATCGCGGATGCGCACCGTCTCGCGACGTGCGAAGTCCACGCCGCTGAGGTGCTCGATGAAGGTGGTGACGAAGTGCTGGCGGGTCTGCTCCCCGTCGCTGATCACGTCGAGGCCGGCGAGGGTCTGCTCGGCCGCGGCGAGGTGCAGCGCATCGAGCCTTCCCTCGTCCAGCTCCGCGCCCTCGAGGCGCCAGGGGGACCAGAGCGTCTCGGGCTCGGAGAGCCACGAGGGCTTGGGGAGGCTGCCGACGATCGAGGTGGGGAGGAGGGTGCTCATCGGGCGACCTCCTCGGCCAGCCACTGCTCGAGGTGCTCCTGGTGCGGCGCGATCAGCCGCTCCTGGATGAACCTGCCCTGGGTCACGCCGAGACGGCTGCGCTCCTCGCGGTCGTACACGATCCCCGTGTCCGCGTGGTCGGTGCTGCCCAGGCTCGGCCGGTACACCTCCCCGGCGCTCTCGCGGGCGTTGTAGATCTCGGGGCGATAGATCCGCTGGAACGTCTCCATCGTGGCGATCGTGCCGATGAGCGCCAGGTCGGAGTGATCGGCGAGCAGATCGCCCTCGAAGTAGAACGCCAGCGGGGCGACGGCGCCGCGGGGCTTGAAGCACCGCACCTGCAGCCCCATCCGCGCGAAGTAGAGATCGGTGAGGGAGGAGCCGTCGGCCTCGTACTCGTCGCCCAGCACCGGATGCGGCGCGCCGATGCGGCGATAGGTCCGGCTGGTGGAGACGCTGATGCAGACCACGGGCGGTCCGGCGAAGCGCTCGCGATAGGCGTCCGAGGAGAGGAAGCGGCGGAAGAGCCTGCCGTGCAGCACGCCGAAGTCCTCCGGCACGCCGCCGCCGGATCCCCCGTCGCCCGCGGCCTGCTGATGGGCGGGCAGGCGCACGCTGAAGTCGTGGTCCCGCACGTAGGAGGAGAAGTTGTTCCCGGTGATCCCCGGCAGGCGCTCGCCGGTCGCGCGGTCCCGGATCCGCACGTCGAGCATCTCGATCAGCGGGAGACCCTCACCGCCGTCGGCGGGTTCCGCCCCTGCGCCCAGGTGCAGGTCCGCCGAGACGATGTCGAGCTCCACGGCGTAGCGGTCCCCGCCGCCCGCGAGCTCGTTCGCGCGCTCGTCGATCATGCGCAGGGCGCGGCGGAGGTTCTCGCGGCGATGCTCCCCGCGGGCGAGGTTGGCGAAGTTCGTGGTGATCCGCGAGCCGCTCGAGGGGACGTAGTCCTCGTCGAAGCGGGTCGTGCGGATGCTGAAGGAGAAGTCGGTCGTCATCATGCCCCCGGTCGTCGTGGTGGGGGCGAGCCTACGCAGGACCACCCGCCATAGTGTCATCATGACACTTGGGGGCTCTTCATAGGTGCTGCCTATAATGGTGGATCGGACCCGGCGTCGGGGCGGTCGCCATACCGGGGACGGCCCGGTCGAAGGGGCTCCGGCGGCGGAGCGGCCGCTACGGCAGCGGCTCGACCCCGAAGTTCGAGACCACCTCGCGCATCTCGGCGACGAACCGCTCCGCCTGACCGGTCAGCGGCGCGGAGGCATGCCCGATCCAGCCGATCTCGATGCGCTCGTCCACCTCGAGCGGCACGGCAACGATGGACGGGTCCAGGTCGTCGGAGACGATCCCGGTGGAGATCGTGTAGCCGTCCAGCCCGATCATCAGGTTGAAGATCGTGGCCCGATCGCTGACCCGGATGTCCTGCGCGGCCGAGCGCGTGGAGAGGATCTCCTCGGCGAAGTAGAAGGAGTTGTCGGTCCCCTGGTCGAAGGTGAGCCGGGGCAGGCCCTCGAGGTCCTCGAGGGTGACCCGTCGGCGCGAGGCCAGCGGGTTCGTGCGGGCGACGAAGATGTGCGGGCTCGCCAGGAACAGCGGCGTGAAGACGAGCTCGGAGTCGCGCAGCAGCTTGTCGATGACCTTGCGGTTGAAGTCGCTGCGGTAGAGGACGCCGAGCTCGCTGCGCAGCGTCCGCACGTCCTCGATGATGTCCGCGGTGCGGGTCTCGCGCAGCGTGAACGCGTACTCCGCCGCCTCCGAGGCCTTCACCATCCGCACGAACGCCTCGACCACGAAGGAGTAGTGCTGCGCGGAGACCGCCAGCAGGCGGCGGGCCGGCGGGCGTCCCAGATAGCGGTGCTCGAGCAGCTCGGCCTGCTCGACCACCTGACGGGCGTAGCCGAGGAACTCGATGCCGTCCTCGGTGAGGGCCGCGCCGCGCACGGAGCGGCGCAGCAGGACGCGTCCCACCCGGCGCTCGAGGTCCTTCATCGCCGCGGACATCGTCGGCTGGGAGACCTGGAGCAGGTCCGCCGCCGCGGTGATCGAGCCCTCCGCGGCGACCTCGACGAAGTAGCGCAGCTGCTGCAGTGTGATCCCGTGCGCCGTCCCGACGCCCCCGCGTGCCATCGGTGCAGGTTAGCTCACCGTGCGCCGGGGAGGGCTCGGGAGTGCGCGGCCCAGCCTCTACACTGGTGCGGTCCGACCGACCAAGGGGAAGCGCTTCGTGTTCAACAACCTCTCCGACCGCATCACAGAGTCGCTCAAGGGCCTGCGTGGCCACGGCCGCCTCAGCGAGGCGGACGTCGACAAGACGATCCGCGAGATCCGTCGAGCCCTGCTCGACGCCGACGTCGCGGTGTCCGTGGTGCGCACCTTCACCGCCGCGGTGCGCGAGCGCGCCCTCGGCGAGGAGGTCTCCAAGGCGCTGAACCCCGCCCAGCAGGTCGTCAAGATCGTCAACGACGAGCTGGTGCAGGTCCTCGGCGGCGAGGCCCGCGACCTGAACTGGTCGAAGAACCCGCCCACGGTCATCATGCTCGCCGGCCTCCAGGGCGCCGGCAAGACGACCCTCGCCGGCAAGCTCGCGCAGTGGATGAAGTCCGAGGGCCACACGCCGCTGCTGATCGCCGCGGACCTCCAGCGCCCCAACGCCGTGAACCAGCTGCAGATCGTCGGCGAGCGCGCGGGCGTGCCCGTCTTCGCCCCCGAGCCGGGCAACGGCGTGGGCGATCCGGTCCTGGTCGCGATGAACGGCGTCTCCACCGCGCAGTTCCAGCAGCACGACGTGGTCATCGTCGACACGGCCGGCCGCCTCGGCATCGACGAGGAGATGATGCAGCAGGCGCGGGACATCCGCGACGCCGTGGGCCCCCACGAGACCCTCTTCGTCGTCGACGCGATGATCGGCCAGGACGCCGCCCGGGTCGCCGAGGCGTTCCGCGACGGCGTCGGCTTCACCGGCGTGGTCCTCTCCAAGCTCGACGGCGACGCGCGCGGCGGCGCGGCGCTGTCCATCACCGGTGTCACCGAGCGCCCGATCCTCTTCGCCTCCACCGGCGAGAGCCTCGACGACTTCGAGCGCTTCCACCCGGACCGCATGGCCGGCCGCATCCTCGACATGGGCGACGTGATGACCCTGATCGAGCAGGCGGAGAAGGCCTTCGACCAGAAGGAGGCCGAGAAGACCGCGGCGAAGCTCGCCTCGGGCGAGGACTTCACCCTCGACGACTTCCTGAACCAGATGCAGCAGCTCAAGAACATGGGCAGCATCAAGAAGATGCTCGGCATGCTGCCGAACATGGGGCAGTACCGTGAGGCGCTGGACAACTTCGACGAGTCCGAGATCGGGAGGATCGAGGCGATCATCCGCTCGATGACCCCCGAGGAGCGCAACGACCCCAAGATCATCAACGGCTCGCGCCGCAACCGCATCGCCCGGGGCTCCGGCACCACGGTCCAGCAGATCAACCAGCTGCTCGAGCGGTTCAAGCAGGCCCAGCAGATGATGCGCACCATGGGCCGCGGCATGTCCGGCGGCGGCGGAGGCATGCCGGGGATGCCCGGCGGTCCCGGCATGGGCATGGGCAAGAAATCCCGCGGCCGGCAGGCCCCGCAGCGCCCCCAGGGCAAGAAGTCGAAGTCGAAGAATCCGGCCAAGGCCGCGCGCGAGCAGGCCGAGGCCGCCAAGCGCGCCGCGGAGGGCGGCGGTCAGGGCGGCTCCGCCTTCGGCGCGGGGGCCGCGAAGGGCGGCCAGGACGTCGGCCAGCCGGACCTGTCCGACTTCGACCCCAGTCAGCTCCCGCCGGAGATGCAGAAGCTCCTCGGCGGCAAGTGACCCCGCGCCGCTGAGCGCCCGCCCGGCGCCGCCTCACGTCGCGCCGCGCTGCACCCGCCTCACGCCGCGCACGTAGCCGACCCGCACCCGTTTCGCGCCGCGCCACGTGCCGCGCGCCGCGCCAGCCCCGCGCGCGTCGCCGCCCCGTTGGAGTTCTTCGACGTCCGGTACCGGTCCCGCCAGGTTGTTCGACGTCCGGTACCACTTCTCTGGTACTTCCCGTCGATCAGCGAGCCAGGGCAGGCGTTCCGGTGTCGTGCTGCGTGACGGGGTGTGCAGCTGGCCGACTTGATCGACGCCAGGTACCACTTTCCTGGTACTTCGCGTCGATCTGCTAGTCGGGACAGCCGCTTGTGGGCCGTGTGGGTGGGTTGCTCTGCTCCGCATGGGGTTGTTCGACGTCCGGTACCGGTCCCGCCAGGTTGTTCGACGTCCGGTACCACTTATCTGGTACCTCGTGTCGATCAACTGTGCGGAGAGCGCTGACAGCCGAGCGGAAATCGGCGCTGCCGGCTCACGCCCCGGACACTGTCCGCGGGTTCTCCGACGACCGAGCACGCGGTGGGCCGACCGACCGTTCCTCCCCACGGCGCCGTCGTCCCCAGACCCGGAGCCGATCTGGGGCGGTCATCCGGTGACGACTACGGTCCGGGGCATGGGACTGAGACCGGAGGATCTCGAGCGAGGTGAGGTGTACCGACGCGAGTGGCTTCTCGAGCGCGGGATGCACCGGCGTCATCTCTCGTCGCCCGCGATGACCAGGGTGCTCCCCACCTGCTACACGCGCACCGACTACCCGGCCGACCTGCGTCGGGTAGCCCTCGAGGCGCAGGACCTGCTCGACTGCCCGTCGGTCGTCGCGGGGGCGACTGCGGCCGAGCTGTTCGGGGTCCGGCTGCCGCGGCGAGCGAGGCGCGAGGGCGGAGCGCGCGTGCACCTCGACATCAGCGGAGGCAGCTCTCCCCGGCGCACCGAGAAGCTCGTCGTCCACCGCTGCGCCCCGCCTCCGACCATCCGTCTCCATGGGGTGACCATGGTCGAACCGCTGATGGCGCTCCAGGAGATCGCCGGAGGCCTCACGCTCGACGAGCTCGTCATCGCCATCGACTCCCTGGTCGCGGACCGCTTCGGCACCGCGTGGCGCATCCCGCTAGCGAAGGTGAGAGAACAGGCCGGTGCAGCGCGCGGCCGCGGGGCGAAACAGCTGCGGGAGGCGGCCGCGCTGGCTCGGGAGCGTGTGTGGTCGCCGCGGGAGACGCAGATGCACCTGCTGCTGAGGCGGTACGGGCGACCCGTCACCGTGATGAACCACGAGGTCGTCGACCCCGCGACCGGCATCGTCTACTACATCGACCTCGCCTACCCGGAACGACGCATCGCGATCGAGTACGACGGGGCCGAGCACCTGACGGCGCCCGACCGAGTGAGGCACGACCACCGCAAGAGCGCCGTCCTGACCGCCGAAGGATGGACGGTCATCAGGGTGTACTCGGATGACCTCCACGAGCCGACCGACTTCTTCGCCCGGCTCGAACACGCCTGGGTCTCCGAGACGACGACGAGCCCGCCCGACTCGTACGGTCCGGGCAGCACCTTCGCTGCCCCGGCCGCGGCCGGATCGATAGGCTCGGCGGCATGAGCACCACCGATGTCGCCGAGACCACCGCACCGTTCCTCCGCCTGCGCGGACCGATCCTGCTCGGTGCCGAGGAGGAGCTCGACGGCGCCTGGGTCGTCGGCGGCCGGATCCACCACGAGAAGCCCGAGCTGCCCGCCGGCGCGGAGGTCCGCGAGATCGACGGCTTCGTGCTCCCCGGCCTCGCCGACCTGCACTGCCACCTCGGCATCGCCGACGGGGGAGGGGGCACCACCCTGGCCGAGGCGCGCGAGCAGGCCCTCGTCGACCGCGACTCCGGGGTGCTGCTGATCCGCGACGCCGGCTCGATCATCGACAACTCCCCGCTGCAGCGGCAGGACGACCTGCCGCGGCTGATCCGCTGCGGCCGCCATCTCGCCCGCACCCGCCGCTACCTGATCGGCTACGCCGACGAGCTCGAGCCCGAGGACCTGCCCGCCGCCGTCACCCGCGAGGCCGGCCGCGGCGACGGCTGGGTCAAGCTCGTCGGCGACTGGATCGACCGCGGCGTCGGCGATCTGACCCCGTGCTGGGAGGCGCAGGACTTCGTCGCCGCGGCCGACGCCGCCCACGCCGCGGGCGCCAGGATCACCACCCACACCTTCGACGAGGAGACCCTTCCGCTCGTCCTCGACGCGGGCTTCGACTGCCTCGAGCACGCCACGGGCCTGACCGACGAGACGATCCGCCGAGTCGCCGAGACGGGCATCCCGGTGGTGACCACGCTGGTGAACGTCGACGAGTTCGAGACCTACGCCTCCCAGGGTGAGAAGAAGTTCCCCGCCTATGCCGAGCACATGCGCCGCCTGCGCGCCGGCCGCTACGACCGTACCCGCGACGCCCACGACGCCGGGGTGCAGCTGCTGGTCGGCACCGATTCCGGGGGAGTGCTCGGCCACGGCATCATCCACGACGAGCTCGACGAGCTCGACGCCGCCGGGCTCTCCGCGACCGAGATCCTCGAGGCCGCGGCCTGGGCGCCGCGCCGCTTCCTCGGCGCCCCCGGGCTCGAGGACGGCGCCCCGGCGGACCTGCTCGTCGTCCCCGCCGACCCGCGCGAGGACCATCGGATCCTGCGCGAACGCAGCCACGTGGTGCTCGGCGGTCGCCAGGTCGCGTGAGCTGATCGTCCGAGCGGCACCGGCCGCGGAACCCGAACCCGGCAGAGCGGACGACCTCGCGCCGCGCGCGGCTCCGCCTCCGCTCCCGTCCCCGGCCTCGCCGCGCACGGCCCGTCCGACGTCCCGCAGGACCCCGCCGGCGCCGGCACCGCCGTCGAGGACGCCGAGGGCGCCCCGCCGCGCTGGAAGGTCGTCGGCCTGGGCCTTCTCGACGCCGCGACCGGCATCGGCGCCGGCCTGGGCCTTCTCGTCGCCGCGACCGGCATCGGCGCCGGCGACCTCGTCGCGACCCTGGTCGCCGGCTCCCGCTACGGCTACGCGCTCCTGTGGGCCGCGGTCGCCGGCGTGATCATCAAGATCGTGCTGGTCGAGGGTGCGGGGCGCTGGACCCTCGCCACCGGCCACTCGATCTTCGAGGGCTGGCGCCGCGTGGGCCGATGGACCTCCTGGTACTTCGGTCCGTACATCATGGTCTGGGGCTTCGTGTACGGCGCGACGGCGATGAGCGCCTCCGCCCTCCCGCTCGCGGCGCTCGTCCCGTAGCTGCCCGTGCTCGGGGACGTCGGCTGGATCGCGGACATGCCGTTCATCGTCTACGCGGTCCTCTCGGGCCTGATCGGCGCGGGGCTCGTCTGGGTGGGGCGCTACCACGCGCTCGAGAAGATCGTCGCGGTGCTCGTCGGCCTGATGTTCCTGACCGTCGTGGGCGCCGCCGTGGTCACCCTCCCGAACCTCGGCGAGGTGCTCGGCGGGCTCGTGCCCCGCATCCCCGAGGGAGGGCTCGTCTACACGCTGTCCATCGCCGGAGGCGTCGGCGGCACGATCACGCTGGCCGCCTACGGCTACTGGCTGAAGGAGAAGGGCTGGTCCACGCCGCGCTGGATGCGGGTGATGCGGATCGACAACGCGATGGCGTACGTCATCTCCGGCATCTTCGTCATCGCCATGCTGGTCGTCGGCGCGGAGCTGCTGTACTCCTCCTCGTCCCGACCGCAGGATCGGCGGGAAGTACTACCGCTTCTACGTGCTGTGGCTGACCTTTCCGCCGATGCTGCTGCTCCTGCTCGGCCGGCCGGTGCAGGTGATCATCGCCTACGGTGTCCTCGGCGCGTTCTTCATGCCCTTCCTCGCGATCACGCTGCTGGTGCTGATGAACTCCCGGCACATGCCGGAGAAGTGGCGCAACGGGCCGATCCTGAACATCGCCCTCGGCGTGCTGACGCTGCTGTTCGTGGTGCTCGGCGCGAACCAGCTGATCGAGGCGTTCTCCGGCTGAGGCCGACGGACCCGTCTGCCCGGCGCGCCGAGGTCGGCCCTGCCCCTCGGGCCGTTGTGCCCCGCCGCACAGGATGCGGGGTGGAACGGGGGAGGGGATCCCTGGCATAATCATGCGCTGTATGCGTCCGGGCCGGCCCTCTACCCGCCCGGGAGCGACACCCCGAGAACCGTCAGCGCCCGCATCACCCCACAGGCTGCGGCGGGACTCACCCGAACATCCCTGAAGGAGAGTCCACCCACGTGGCTGTCAAGATCCGTCTGAAGCGCATGGGCAAGATCCGTGCACCGTTCTACCGCGTCGTGGTCGCCGATTCGCGCAAGAAGCGCGACGGCGCCGTGATCGAGGAGATCGGCAAGTACCACCCCACCGAGAACCCCTCGGTCATCGAGATCGACTCCGAGCGCGCCCAGTACTGGCTGGGCGTCGGCGCGCAGCCGTCCGAGCAGGTCGCCGCGCTGCTGAAGGTCACCGGCGACTGGGCGAAGTTCAAGGGCGAGGGCGATGCCGCCGGCTCCCTGAAGACCGCCGAGGCCAAGCAGACCGCCGAAGAGCGGATCGCGGAGGCCGACAAGGCCGCCACCGAGTCCCGTGAGGGCGCGAAGAAGGCCAAGGCTGACGAGCAGGCCGAGGCCGCGGACGTCGCCCCCGGCTCCGAGGAGGCTCCGGCCGAGGGCGAGACCACCGAGGACGCCGAGGCCGCGGCGACCGACGAGGCCTGAGATGAGCGCCCGCGCCGAAGCGCTCGATCATCTGGTCCGCGGCATCGTCGACGACCCCGACGCCGTGCGCGTCACGGAGAAGTCCACCCGTCGCGGCCCGCTGCTCGAGGTCCGGGTCGGCGCCGCCGACCTGGGACGCGTCATCGGCCGGTCCGGCCGCACCGCCCGTGCCCTGCGCACGGTCACCGCGGCCCTCTCCGAGGACGACGTGCGCGTCGACATCGTCGACGTCGACCGTCGCTGAGGTGCCCCGCAGGATCCTGAGGAGCGGCGCTGCCGAGCGGACCGAGAGGTCCCGGCAGCGCCGCTCCTCGCCGTCCGGGGGTCGTCGCCGCGCTCACCGCGCCGCCCTCCCCGGCGCCGCGCTCGCCGTCCTCGCCCTCACGCTCGGCGGCTGCACGGACGAGGGGGCCGGTGAGGAGCCGGAGGCGCCGTCGGCCGCACCCGAGGAGGCGAGCGCCGATCCCGCCCTCGCCGCGGCCTGCACCGAGTTCTGGGGAGACCCCGACTATGCGGGCCCGCTCTCCCGCGAGGTCCTGGACCGTGCCGGGAGCGCACCGGAGGTCGGCCCCTCCGATCCCGGTTTCTACGGCATGACCGGCGACGACGTCGAGGACCTCTTCGCCGACGCGCCCGAGGGCGCACGGGCGGCCGCCACGGTGCTGGCCGACTGGTTCCGCACCCAGCCCGAGCGCGGCGCCGAGTCCGACCGTGAGGCCTTCGCCGACGCGTTCGAAGGCGTCGCCGCCGGCTGCCAGGACGTCTCCGTCGCGGCGCTCTGGGCCGCCGGGGGAGGGGAGGTCGGCGCCAAGCCCGCCGCCCTCGTCTGCGCCGACGTCTTCGACACCCCCGGCACACTCACCCACTTCGCGAACTCGAACGTCCTGACCTCGAACATGTTCAAGCTCGTCGGCCTCTCCCCGCGCGAGATCCCCTCCGGGCGCACCGACGACCTCCGCGCGACCGCCGAGCTGCTGGACGCGCAGATCGCCGCCGTGGACGACGACGCCGTGCGCACCGCCCTCGAGCAGGTCCGCGCCCCCTTCGTCGACGCCCTGGACGGCGACACCTGGTCCGACGGGCTCCAGGACCCCCTCGACCAGCTCGCGACCGCCTGCGCCGAGCAGGGCTACCACGCCCCGACGCCCGCCGAGGAGGGAGGCGATGCCGTCGTCGGCGCCCCCGCCCCGGAGGACGCGCCCGCCCCGGCAGATGCCTCCCACCCGGCCGACGGCTCTCCCGCCCACCTCGCAGCCCTTCCCGCCCCCTCGAACGGAGCCACCGCATGAGCACCCTCGACGTGATCGTCGCGACGATCGGCCGCGCCCACGGCCTGCGCGGCGAGGTCGCCCTCGTCCTGCGCACGGACCAGCCCGAGGAGCGGCTGAGCCGCGGCACCGCATTCCAGGTCGAGGTCGCCGGCCGTTCCCGCACCCTCACCGTGGCCCGCACCCGACTCCAGCAGGAGCGCTGGTACGCGAGCTTCGAGGAGGTCGCGGACCGCACCGACGCCGAGTCCCTGCGCGGGGTGGACCTCCAGATCGCGGTCGACGCCGAGGAGGAGGCCTCCGAGGATCCCGATGCCTGGTATCCCGCGCAGCTCAAGGGCCTCGCCGTCCGCCACGTCGACGGGCGCGAGCTCGGCGTCGTCGCGGGCGTGGACCACTACCCGGCGCAGGACCTCCTCGTCGTGCGCACCCCCGACCGGCGACGCGTGCAGCTTCCGCTGGTCGAGCAGCTCGTGCCCGAGGTCGACCTCGAGGCCGGCGTCGTCATCGCCGATCCGCCCGGCGGGCTGTTCGACGCGCTGCCCGAGGACGAGCAGGGCCCCGAGCCGGAGACCTCCGGCCCCGCCCGGACGGAGCGCTGAGCCCGCCGTGCGCATCGACGTCCTCACCATCTTCCCCGAGTACCTCGCCCCGCTCGACCTCTCCCTGATCGGCAAGGCGCGCCGCGACGGGCTCGTGGACCTGCACGTCCACGACCTGCGCAGCTGGACCCACGACCGCCACCGCACCGTGGACGACACCCCGCTCGGCGGCGGTGCCGGCATGGTGATGAAGCCCGAGCCGTGGGCGGAGGCCTTCGCCGCCGTGCGCGCCGAGGGGCAGGCGGCGCTCGGCGCCGACACCGAGCCGGTGATCATCTTCCCCAACCCCGCCGGCACCCCCTTCGCCCAGGACACCGCCCAGGAATGGTCCGAGTGCGAATGGCTGGTCCTCGCCTGCGGCCGCTACGAGGGGATCGACGAGCGGGTCTACGAGCACCTCGCCGACATCGGCTGCGAGGTCCACCTCGCCTCCCTCGGCGACTACGTGCTCAACGGCGGCGAGGTCGCGGTCCTCGCGATCACCGAGGCCGTGGTGCGGCTCGTCCCGGGCGTGGTCGGCAACGCCGAGTCCCTCGTCGAGGAGTCCCACTCCGACGGGCTGCTGGAGTACCCGCTCTACACCCGCCCCGCCCGCTGGGAGGACCCGGCCGGGGTGGTGCGGGAGGCGCCCGCGATCCTGCTCTCCGGCGACCACGGGAGGATCGCCGCCTGGCGGCGCGAGCAGTCGCTCGAGCGCACCCGGCAGCGCCGCCCCGATCTGCTCGACGAGGCCTGAGGGCGTCGTCCGACGCGCCGGGGACGCCCCGCCCGCGACCCGGACGTGAGCGATCCGACAGCCCTCCACGGTGATCACCGGCACGAACGCCCCGGTGCGGGCTTGCCGCCCCTTCCCGTGCGCTGGCAGAATGACCCCTCGTGCGCACCGCGCGCCTCTCTGCCTCAGGGGAGGGCGCATCACGCGGTCGGGCAGGTCCGTGGCGATGGGAGTCGCCGCCAGAGGCCCAGCACACCGGCACGGGGAGCCAGCTCCCCGCCGGATCGACGGTTCATGACGGGTCGCCCGCGAGGCGGCGCGACGAACGAGGCCGACGACCTGAGGCGGAGGCCAGGAGAGAGACATGCAGAAGCTCGACGAGCTCGACAAGGCGTCCCTGCGCGAGGACGTCCCCGCCTTCCGCGCCGGCGACAACGTCAAGGTGCACGTGAAGGTCATCGAGGGCAACCGCTCCCGAATCCAGGTCTTCCAGGGCTACGTCATCGGCCGCCAGGGCCACGGCGTCGGTGAGACCTTCCGCGTCCGCAAGATCTCCTTCGGCGTCGGCGTGGAGCGCGTGTTCCCCGTGCACGCCCCGACGGTCGACAAGATCGAGGTCGTCACCCGCGGTGACGTCCGCCGCGCGAAGCTGTACTACCTGCGCAACCTCACGGGCAAGAAGGCCCGCATCAAGGAGAAGCGCGACCACTCCTGATCCGCTCCCGGATCCCAGGATCACCCGCGTGAGCGCGGCGAGACGGCGACGGCCCCACCCGGTGGCGGCCGTCGCCGTCTGCATCGTGCTGGCGCTGCTCGCGGTGCTCGCCGTGCGGCACTTCGTGGTCCAGCCCTTCCGCGTTCCGTCGGCCTCAATGGCTCCGACCCTCGAGGCCGGGGACGTGCTGTTGGCCGACCGCACGAGCGCCGGCGAGGCCGAGCGCGGGGACGTGGTCGTCTTCGACGGGAGGGGATACTTCGCCCCCTCGGCGGAGGACGGCGACCGCTACTGGGTCAAGCGGGTGATCGCCGTCGGCGGCGACTCGATCGCCTGCTGCGGCGACGACGGCGCGCTGCTGCTGAACGGCGAGGAGCTGGAGGAGCCCTACCTGCCGGGCGGCATGGCGCCCAGCACCACCGAGTTCGACCTCGTCGTCCCCGAGGGGCGCATGTTCGTGCTCGGCGACAACCGTTCCGACTCCACCGACTCCCGGCACCTGCTCGGCGCCCCCGGCGGCGGGATGATCCCCGTGGATCGGGTGGTCGGCAGGGTCGAGCGGATCGTGTGGCCACCGCCTCGCGGCGGCTCCCTCTGACTCCCAGCCCCCAGCGGCTATCCTTGCCGCGATGAATGCGTCCGACGAGAACCGCCGAGCCGGCTCCCCGACCGGGGACGCCGCTCCCGCCGAGGACGCCGCGGCCGCGACGACCGCGTCCGAGGGCAGCGCCCCGCAGGGGGACGAGCGCCCTGCGGCGCAGGACCGCCCCGAGGGCGAGGGCCGCACCCACCGCCGCAGGCAGCGGATGCCGCTGTGGCTGGACACGCTCGTGACCATGGTGGTCGCGCTGGTCATCGCGGTGCTCGTGAAGACCTTCCTGATCCAGCCGTTCTACATCCCCTCCGCCTCGATGAACCCCACGCTGCTGGAGGACGACAAGATCATCGTCTCCAAGCTCAGCCCCGGGGTGTTCGACCTCGAGCGCGGCGACGTCATCGTCTTCGAGGACCCGGCGGACTGGATCCCCGGCGACGCGACCGAGAACCCCACCCCCCGGGTGCGGGTCATGATGGCTCTCTCGCTCATCGGGCTCGCCCCCGACCCCTCCCAGGACCACCTGGTCAAGCGGCTGATCGGCCTGCCCGGCGATCACGTGGTGTGCGAGGAGGAGGGTGCCGCCCTGCAGGTCAACGGCACTGCCCTCGACGAGCCGTACATCAACCCGGAGACCCCCGCCTGCCAGGCGGCCTTCGACGTCACCGTCCCCGGCGACAAGGTCTGGGTGATGGGCGACAACCGCTACGCCTCTGCGGACTCCGCCTGGCACGAGGTGCAGGGCGACGGCGGCTTCGTCGACGAGTCGGACATCACCGGCCGCGCCGAGGTCGTGTTCTGGCCCGCGAGCCGCTGGACCGGCCTCGGGGACGGGTCGGACGCGTTCGCCGACGTGCCCGACCAGCCGTGACCGCCCCCGTGCCGACCCTCGACCTCGAACGCGAGCTCGCCCGCCGCGCGGGCCCCGGGCGCCGGGTCGTGGTGGGGCTGGACGAGGTGGGCCGCGGCGCCCTCGCCGGCCCCGTCGCCGTCGGCGCGGTCGCCCTCGAGATCACCGACGGCGAGGTCGCACCCCTGCCCGACGGGGTGAGGGACTCCAAGAAGCTCACCGCCCGCCGCCGCGAGGCGCTCGTCGACCCGATCCGCGAGTCGGCGCTGGCCGGCGCCGTCGGCTGGGCGGAGGCGTCCGAGATCGACGAGATCGGGATCATGGCCGCCCTGACCCGCGCCGCGCTGCGCGCGCTCGAGGGGCTCGGCGTCGAGGCCGACGCGCTCCTGCTCGACGGGGACGCGGACGTGCTCACCCCGGCGCTGACGGCCGCGCAGCGCCCCGCGCCGCTGGTCCAGCTGCGGGTCGCCGCCGACCGGGACTGCGCGAGCGTGTCCGCGGCGAGCGTCCTCGCGAAGGTCGCGCGGGACGCGCGGATGGTCGAGCTGGACGCTGAGGCCCCCGAGTACCGCTGGGCCTCGAACAAGGGCTACGGCGCCGCGGTGCACCGCGCGGCGATCGACCGGATCGGCGTGCACGAGCACCATCGCCGCAGCTGGCGACTCGGCTCCGCCCCCGCCGCTGCCCGCACCGCCCGCCCCGCAGCGGCATCCGTCGCGGGCACCGTCCCGACGCCCGGCTCCGCTGGCGTACTGTGGGAGGGCCCGTGGAGCCCGCAGGACCAGGAGGAGCGCCGATGAGCAGCCAGGATCTCGAGAACTACGAGTCCGACCTCGAGCTCCAGCTCTTCCGCGAGTACCGCGACGTGGTCAGCCTGTTCACCTACGTCGTGGAGACGGAGCGCCGCTTCTACCTCGCCAACCAGGTGGACCTGCAGGTCCGCTCGGGCGGCGGCGAGGTGTTCTACGAGCTGCGCCTGGCGGACGTGTGGGTGTGGGACATCTACCGCTCCAACCGCTTCGTGCGCTCGGTGCGGGTGGTGACCTTCAAGGACGTCAACATCGAGGAGCTCAACAAGCAGGACATCTCCCTGCCCTGAGCCCGAGGCGCGGCCCTCCGGCGCCGCGCGACCTCTCCTCCACAGCGCCCCGTCGTCCCCAGGATCCCGGGGCCGCTTCCCCGTCCAGGACGCTCCGGCGAGGCTGACGGGCATGAACAGCCTCGCTCCCGTCCCCGGCACCCCGCCCGCCTCCCTCCGCGCCGACAGGCCGCGCCCGGCCCCGGCACCGCCCCGCGTGCGGGAGATGACCACCCTCGAGCTCGGTCGTGCGGGGGAGGACCTCGCCGCCGACCACCTGGTGGCCTGCGGCTGGCAGATCGTGGAGCGGAACCTGCGGCTCGAGCACGGCGAGCTGGACATCGTCGCCCTCGCGCACACGACCCTCGTCTTCGTCGAGGTCAAGACCCGCCGCTCCTTCGTCACCGGGGTGCCGCAGGCCGCCGTCACCCCCGCGAAGCTGCGCAGGCTGCGCCGCCTGGCGGGGGAGTACCTCATGGAGCGCTCGACCCCGCACCGCGACGTGCGGATCGACGTGATCGCCGTGCACGCCCACCTGGACGGAGTCTTCTCCCTCGAGCACCTCGAAGGGGTGCACTGAGATGGGCCAGGCGCGCACCCTCTCGATCAGCCTCACCGGCCTCGAGGGCACCCTGGTCGAGGTCGAGGCCGACGTCTCCCCGGGCCTGCCCGCGTTCTCGCTCGTGGGCCTGCCGGACTCCTCCACCCTCCAGGCCAAGGACAGGGTCCGCGCCGCCGCGGCCCGCAGCGGTCTCCGCCTCGCCCAGCGCCGGATCACCGTGAACATGACCCCGGCCTGGCAGCCCAAGCACGGCTCCGGCTTCGACCTCGCGATCGCGCTCGCGGTCCTCGACGCGCAGGGCGACCTGCTCACCCATGTCCCCTCGGACACCGTGCTGCTCGGCGAGCTCGGGCTCGATGGGAGGCTGCGTCCCGTCCCCGGGGTGCTGCCCGCCCTGCTCGCCGCCCGTGGTCAGGGGCTCTCCCGCGCCGTGGTCCCCGAGGTGAACCTCGCCGAGGCCCGACTCGTCGGCGGCATCGAGGTCGACGCGGCGCCCGACCTCACCACCCTCCTGCACCGCTTCGGCGCGGACGTCCCGCCGTCCCCCGCCCGCGAGCCCCTGCCCGCGGGCGCCGTGATGGAGCGGGGCGCGGGCAGCACAGTCGACTTCGCCGACGTGATCGGCCAGGAGCAGGCCCGCCGTGCCGCGGAGGTGGCCGCGGCCGGCGCCCACCATCTGCTGCTGCAGGGACCGCCCGGCGCCGGTAAGACGATGATCGCCGCGCGCCTGCCCGGCATCCTGCCCGAGCTCAGCACCGAGGACGCCCTGGACGTCTCCGCCGTCCATTCGCTCGACGGCCGCTTCGACGCCCGCGACGGGCTCCTGCGCACCCCGCCGCTGGAGAGCCCCCACCACACCGCCACCGCCGCCGCGATCGTCGGCGGGGGAGGAGGTCTCGCCCGGCCCGGCGCGATCTCCCGCGCCCACTGCGGGGTGCTCTTCCTCGACGAGGCGCCGGAGTTCTCCGCCCGCGTGCTCGAGGCGCTGCGCGAACCCCTGGAGACCGGGGACATCACCCTGCACCGGGCACGCGGGGTCACCCGCTACCCGGCCCGCTTCCAGCTGGTCCTGGCCGCGAACCCCTGCCCCTGCGGGAACGCCTGGGGCAAGGGCGAGAAGTGCACCTGCACCCCGCTGCAGCGTCGCCGGTACCTCTCCCGGCTCTCCGGCCCCGTGATGGACCGGATCGACATGCGCGTCGACGTCGGCCCGGTGGACCTCCACCGCAGCGGCACCGAGCCCGCCGAGCCCAGCGCCGCGATCGCCGCCCGCGTCGGCCGGGCCCGCACCCGCCAGGCCCGCCGCTACGAGGGGCGCGGCTGGAGCACCAACGCCCACCTGCCCGGCCCGCTGCTGCGGACCGAGTTCGCCCCCGCCCCGGCGGACCTCGCGCTGCTGCGCCACTCCCTCAGCCAGGGCCGGCTGACCCTGCGCGGCTACGACCGCGTGCTGCGCCTGGCCTGGACCCTCGCCGACCTCGACGGCGCCGACCGGCCCGACGCCCTGCACATCGGCGAGGCCCTCACCCTGCGACAGGCGGACGCCCGATGACCGAGAACCCCGAGAACCCCGACATCACGCACGAGATCGAGCGCCGGGCCCGGCTCACCTGGTCCCTGCTCGCCGAGCCGTCCGACTCCGTCGCGCTCCTGGCCCGGGAACGGCTCGGACCCCGCGCCGCGCTCGAGCTCGCGCGCGAGGCGACGCCGACCGAGCTGCTCGCCGCGCTGGACGGACAGGTGCCGGCCGAGGCCGCCGACCCCGGCGCCGGCACGCCCGACACCCGCGCCTCCCGCGCCCTCCAGCGCTGGCGCGGCCGGCTCGCCGCCGTCGACGTCGAGGCCGTGCTGGAGGACGCCGACCGGCGGAGGATCCGGGTCCTGATCCCCGGGGACGAGGAATGGCCGAGCACCCTCGACGACCTCCAGGAGACCGCCCCCCACTGCCTGTGGGTGCAGGGCCCCGGCCGGCTCGACCGCCTGGCCGGGGAGCGCGCCGCGGCGCTCGTCGGCTCCCGCGCCTCGACCCCCTACGGGGAGGACGTCGCCTCCTCCCTCGGCGCCGCCTTCGCAGGCGCCGGCGGGACCGTCGTCTCCGGCGGCGCGTACGGCATCGACGCCGCGGCGCACCGCGGGGCGCTCGCCGCCCAGGACGGCGCGACCCTCGCCGTCCTCGCCGGCGGGCTCGACCGCCTCTACCCCCGCGGGAACACGCAGCTGCTCGAGCGGATCCGCGAGCAGCACCTCCTGCTCAGCGAGGCCCCGATGGGCACCGCCCCCACACGGTGGAGGTTCCTGGCCCGCAACCGGCTGATCGCCGCCCTGTCCCGCGCGGTGGTGGTCGTCGAGGCGGCCTGGCGCTCCGGGGCCCTGTCCACGGCGCGGCTCGCCGATCAGCTCTCCCGACCGGTCGGAGCGGTGCCCGGCCCGGTCACCTCCGCCGCCAGCGCCGGCTGCCACCGCCTGATCCGCGAACGCGGCGCGGTGCTCGTGACCGAACCCGCCGAGCTGCTGGACCTGCTGCCCGGAGGGCCCGCCGCAGGGGAGGGGAGCTTCGCCCGCCAGGACGAGCTCGATCTGCTCTCACCAGCGGATCGGCGTGTGCTCGATGCCGTGCCGCCCCGCTCGGGCATCTCCCCGGGCAGCCTCGCGGACGAGATCGGCTTCGCGCCGCGCGAGGTCGGCGCAGCGCTGGCCCGGCTCGAGCTCCTGGGCCTGATCGAGCAGGGAGGGCCGCGGGTGCGGCGCACCCGCCGCACGGGCTGACGGCCGGCTCGGCGGGAGCACTGCCCCCGGCAGCGAGGATGGGCGAGAATGACGAAATGAGCACGGAGCGCGCGACGGAGACCGACGAGCAGATCGTCGACGCCTTCGCCGCCCATCTCGACCTCGAACGAGGCAGGTCCGAGCACACCGTCCGGGCCTACCGTCGCGAGGCCGCGGCGCTGCTGGCGCATCTGCGGGAGGTCGAGCGGATCGCCCCGGCCGACCTCGACGTGACCGCGCTGCGCTCCTGGCTCGGAGCTCGCGCGGAGACCGGGGCCGGAGCGAGCACCCTCGCCCGCTCCGCCGCGGCCGCGCGGACCTTCACCACCTGGCTCGCCGCTACCGGCAGGATCCCGCACGACGTCGGCGGCCGGCTCCGCGCACCCCGCCGCGGCCGGCACCTGCCCACCGTCCTCACTGACGAGCAGGCCGGCGCGCTCCTCGACGGGATCGTCACCGAGCCCGCTCCGAGGAGGAGCGACGTCCCGGCACCGGGCGCCGACGCGGACTCCGAGGACGCCGCCCCGGCACGAGGCGACACCCCGACGCCGGGCAGCACCTCGAAGCAGGGCGGCGCTACGATGCCGGCCAGCGCCGCGACGCAGGGCGGCACGGCGACGAGGGACGGCGCCGTGACGCGTGACGGGACAGCGACGGAGGGCGACACAGCAGGGGAGGGCACCTCCGCAGGCGGAGCGCCCGCCGAGGAGCCGTCCGAGGTCGATCCCGTCCAGCGCGCGGTGCAGCTGCGCGACGCCGCCGTGCTCGAGCTGCTCTACTCCTCCGGCCTGCGCGTCTCCGAGCTCGTGGCCCTCGACCTGGGCGGGATCGACATGGCCCAGGGCACCGTCCGCGTGCGCGGCAAGGGCGACAAGGAGCGGATCGTCCCCGTCGGCGTCCCCGCCCTGGAGGCGCTGCGCCGCTGGGAGACGGAGGGCAGGCCGGTGCTCGCCGGAGCGACCGCCGCCGGTCGAGGCAGGGCACAGGCCCCGGGGAACGGTCGGGCCGGGACCTCCGCGGCGCGCCGAGCGAAGGCGCCGGGGCGGGCGCTCTTCCTCGGGGTGCGGGGCGGGAGGCTCGGGGACCGCGCCGTGCGCACCCTCGTGGACCGCTACGCGGCCCGCGCCGGGATCGCCCGCCACGTCACCCCGCACACCCTGCGGCACAGCGCGGCCACCCACCTCGTCGAGGGCGGCGCGGACCTCCGCAGCGTCCAGGACTTCCTCGGGCACTCCTCGCTCGCCACCACGCAGATCTACACCCATGTCAGCGCAGAACGCCTGCGCAGCACCGTCGAGCAGGCGCATCCGCGCGCCTGATCCTCGGCAGACGCGCCGCGCCGCGCCCGCGCCCGCGCCCGTCGCGCCGGGCTCGCCACCATCGCCGACGGTCCTGGGCACTGGAGCCCCAGCGGCCCCCCGCGGTCCCGACGGTCCCGGGCCCTGCAGCCCCGGCGGCTCCGGGCAGGTCAGGCCAGGGCGACCGCCCGCGCGCCGTGACGTGCGACCTGCGCCCCGACCGGGGCGAAGATCCGGGGCGCGACGCTCGTCCCTGCCGCAGGCCCTGCCTCTGCTCCTGATCCCGACCCCGCCGCCGTCCCCGCAGGCCCTGCCCCGACGTCGCGGGAAGCCCCCGGCCCGACCGCTCCCGCGCCGCCCCCGGAGGCGCCGTCCGCCCAGGGCAGCAGGACGCTCGGTCCGCGCCCGCCGAGCAGCAGCAGCGGATCGACGTACAGCTCGCCCCGTCGAGCGCCCAGATGCAGACAGTCCCGACCCTCGCAGTGGGAGGCGGGCGAGGTGCCCTCGAGGGTGCCGAGCACCTGACCGGCCCCGATCGGGTCCCCGGCGCTCACCGCCCCGTTGACCGGCTCGTAGGTCGAGATCAGCCCGTCGGCATGCACCACCGAGACGACGCCGCGCCCGGCGACCGACCCGTTGAACCGCACGGTCCCGCCCTCGACCGCCCGGACCTCCCCACCGCCCGGGACCGCGATGTCGATCCCGCGATGACCCGGGCCGTAGGGCGTCGCCGGCGCGTCGAAGGGCGCGATCACCTCGTGCGGCGGCGGCACCGGCCACTGCCAGCGCGGACCGTCAGCCCGCGCCGCGGCGGACGGCATCACGGCCAGCGGCAGGAGCAGCACCAGCAGCGCGAGCACCCGCGCCGCCTGGGAGGCGGGCGGGGAAGAGGGCGGAGGCGCCGACGAGGGGATCATGTCGGCATCGTCCGCGCCCCGCCGCGGTTCGGCGAGCCCCGCCCGGCGGCGGTGGACCCGCAGGGTCTGTGGAGGAGAGATCGCGCGAGGGCCCGGCGAGGACTCGCCGGGACGGAGGCGACCCGCGGGGCCCGGCGAGGACTCGCCGGGACGCGGGTGACGCAGGACGCGCGCGAGGAGACGGCGGCGTCCGATAGACTCCACTCAGCATCCGGTCCGTCCGGATGACTTCGCGTGCCCACCAGGGCTCGTCGGCCATCGGTCCTTCCCGTCCCCGCCCCGTGCGGAGGCAGGTGCAGGGCGGCCGACACCCGGGCACCAGGCCCCGCACCGATCGGTGGCGGGGGAACAACCGAGAAAGCAGGTCCTGCGCGATGACCGCGGACGCCTTCGGGCGCGCCGTGCGAGCCCAGGACCGGAGAACAGAGGACACCATCATGGCAGTCGTCACCATGCGCCAGCTCCTGGAGAGCGGCGTCCACTTCGGTCACCAGACCCGTCGTTGGAACCCGAAGGTCCGTCGCTTCATCTTCACCGAGCGCAACGGCATCTACATCGTCGACCTCATGCAGACCCTGTCGTACATCGACAAGGCCTACGACTTCGTCAAGCAGACCGTCGCCCACGGCGGCACCATCCTGTTCGTCGGCACCAAGAAGCAGGCGCAGGAGTCCGTGCAGGAGCAGGCCACCCGCGTGGGCATGCCCTACGTGAACCAGCGCTGGCTGGGCGGCATGCTCACCAACCTGCAGACCGTCTCCGCGCGCGTGAACCGCCTCAAGGAGCTCGAGCAGATCGACTTCGACGATGTGGCCTCCTCCGGCCGCACCAAGAAGGAGCTGCTGATGATGCGCCGCGAGAAGGACAAGCTCGAGAAGACCCTCGGCGGCATCCGCGACATGGGCAAGGCCCCCTCCGCCCTCTGGGTCGTGGACACGAACAAGGAGCACCTCGCCGTCGACGAGGCGCAGAAGCTCAACATCCCCGTCGTCGCGATCCTGGACACCAACTGCGATCCCGACGAGATCACCTACCCGATCCCGGGCAACGACGACGCGATCCGCTCCGTCACGCTGCTGACCCGCGTGGTCGCCGACGCGGTCGCCGCCGGCCTCCAGGAGCGTCACGCCAAGTCCACCGGCGGCGAGAAGAACGTCTCCGCCGTGGACGCCGAGCCGCTGGCCGAGTGGGAGCAGGAGCTGCTCAAGCAGTCCGAGGTCCAGTCCCAGGACGCTCCCGCCGAGGAGTCCGTCGCCGCCGCCGAGGAGAAGCCCGCCGAGGAGGCCCCCGCCGCGGAGTCCTCCGAGGAGACCGCCGAGGAGACCTCCACCGAGGCCCCCGCCGCCGAGTGATCCGCGGGCCCGGGACCGACACGTCGGTCCCGGGCCCCTCCACGGGGAGGCCGAGCGCCTCCCGCCACCTCCCGAAGCAGCTCCCACAAGGAAGAGGAACATGGCCAACTACACGGCAGCAGACATCAAGGAGATCCGCGAGGCCACCGGCGCGGGCATGCTCGACGTCAAGAAGGCGCTCGACGAGGCGGACGGCGACAAGGCCAAGGCCGTCGAGGTCATCCGCGTCAAGGGCCTCAAGGGCATCGCCAAGCGCGAGGGCCGCACCGCCTCCGAGGGCCTCATCGCCTTCGACATCCGCGACAGCGCCGAGGGCCGCACCGGCACCCTCGTCGAGCTCAACTCCGAGACCGACTTCGTCGCCAAGAACGACAAGTTCGTGGCGCTCGGCGACGAGGCCGTGGCCGCCGCCGTCGAGTCCGGCGCCACCGAGCCCGAGCAGCTCGCCGAGACCCCCTTCGGCGAGGCGCTGACCAATGCCGGCGCGTCCATGGGCGAGAAGATCCTGGTGCGCCGCATCGGCCGCGTCTCCGGCGAGGCCGTCACCGAGTACATGCACCGCACCAACAAGGACCTGCCCCCGCAGGTCGGCGTGCTGGTCGCGACCGACGCGGCCGGCGCCGAGGTCGCGCGCGACGTGGCGATGCACATCGCCGCGTTCACCCCCGCGTACCTGAGCCGCGACGAGGTCCCCGCCGAGCTCGTCGAGAACGAGCGCCGCATCGCGCAGGAGACCGCCGAGAACGAGGGCAAGCCCGAGAAGGCGATCCCCAAGATCGTCGAGGGCCGCCTGAACGGGTTCTACAAGGAGAACGTCCTGCTCGACCAGGCCTTCGCGAAGGACCCGAAGAAGTCCGTCGGCCAGGTCGTCGAGGAGGCCGGCGGCACCGTCACCGGCTTCGTCCGCTTCCGCGTCGGCAACTGACGCCACCGGGCCGGGCCGGGCGCGCTGCGCGCCCTCCCCGCCCGCCGGCCACGTGAGCGTGGCCACCGCCCCGCGGCCCCCCCCCCGAGGGGCGGGGCCGCGCCGGTATCATCGCCGAGGACCCCGCGCGGAAGGACCCCTCCCATGACCCAGACGTTCACGTCCCCCATCCCTGTTCTGCCCAAGCGACAGGACGGGCGACGCGTCCTCCTGAAGCTCTCGGGCGAGGCCTTCGGCGGAGGCGCCGTGGGCGTCGACCCCGATGTGGTCTCCCGCATCGCGGCGGAGATCGCCGAGGGCGTGGCCCAGGGCGTCCAGTGCGCGATCGTCGTCGGCGGCGGCAACTTCTTCCGCGGCGCCGAGCTGTCCCAGCGCGGCATGGACCGCCGTCGCGCGGACTACATGGGCATGCTCGGCACGGTCATGAACTGCCTGGCCCTGCAGGACTTCCTCGAGCAGCGCGGGGTCTCCACCCGGGTCCAGACCGCGATCGAGATGGGCCAGGTCGCCGAGCCGTACATCCCGCTGCGCGCGGTGCGCCACCTGGAGAAGGGGCGCGTGGTCATCTTCGGCGCCGGCGCCGGCATGCCCTACTTCTCCACCGACACCGTCGCCGTCCAGCGCGCGCTCGAGATCGGCTGCGAGGAGGTCCTGATGGCGAAGAACGGCGTCGACGGCGTCTACGACGCCGACCCCCGCACCAACCCCGACGCCACGAAGCTCGAGCACGTCACCTACGGCGACGCGCTCCAGCGCGGCCTCAAGGTCGTGGACTCCACCGCCTTCAGCCTCTGCATGGACAACGCCCAGCAGATGATGGTCTTCGGCCTCGACACCCCGGGGAACATCACCCGGGCGATGCGCGGCGACCGGATCGGCACCGTCGTCACCAAGTGACACCGGCCCGCAGGTCGCGGCGCCCGGACGCCGCGACGTGCGGGACAATGGACCCGAACACCCTTCGACAACCGAGGAGCACCCCGTGAGCGACGACACCGCGAGCATCCTGAAGGACGCCCAGTCCAAGATGACCAAGACCGTCGAGGTGACCAAGGACGAGTTCACCGCGATCCGCACCGGCCGGGCGAGCGCCGCGATGTTCCAGGGGATCACGGTCGAGTACTACGGCGCGCCGACCCCGCTGAACCAGCTGGCCTCGCTGCAGTTCCCCGAGGCCCGCACCGTCATCGTCACCCCCTACGACAAGACGGCGATGTCCGCGACCGAGACCGCCCTGCGCGAGTCCGATCTCGGCGTGAACCCCACCAACAACGGCGACACCCTGCGCGTGGTGCTGCCGGCGCTGACCGAGGAGCGCCGCCGCGACTACATCAAGCTCGCCCGCACCAAGGCCGAGGACGGCCGCATCGCGATCCGCGGCTCCCGCGGCAATGCGAAGAAGGCCATCGAGAAGCTGGTGAAGGACGGGGAGATCGGCGAGGACGACGGCGCACGCGCCGAGAAGGACCTCGAGGCCCTGACCAAGAAGTTCATCGAGCAGGTCGACGAGGCGCTCGCCCTCAAGGAGACCGAGCTCGAGACCGTCTGAGCCGCGGAGCCACCGCCCCGCCGTGCAGACCGTGAGCGCTCCGCGATGAGCACCTCCGCGCCGGACCCCGCCGCAGCGACCGCCTCGACCTCCGTCGAGGCGGTCGCTGTCGCGCCGGAAGGCGAGCATGCCAAGCGGCGCGGCCCCGGCAGGAACCTCCCCGCCGCGATCGGCGTCGGCCTCGCGCTCGTGGCGGTGCTGGCGCTGTCCGTGCTGGTGGTGCCGCAGGCGTTCCCGGTCGTCGCCGCCATCGCGATGGTCGCCGCGGTGCTCGAGCTCACCCGGGCGCTCGCCCACGGAGGGCTCGAGGTCCCGGCCGTGCCGCTGCTGGTCGGCGTGATCGGGATGGTCGTCTCGACGGTCGTGTTCGGGGCGGAGGGGCTGATGCTCTCCACCGCCGCCGCGGTCTGCGTGCTGATCCTGTGGCGGGTCAGCGAGTCGATGGGCCTGGCCGCCCTGCGCGACGTCGCCGGGGGAGTGTTCGCCCTGGCCTGGGTGCCCTTCCTCGGCTGCTTCCTGCTCCTGCTGATGCAGCGGGACCAGGGAGCCATGCTGGTGCTGCTCGCCGTGCTCGGCCCCGTCGGCAACGACGTCGGCGGCTACATCGCCGGGGTGCTCTTCGGCCGCCACCCGATGGCGCCCGGCATCAGCCCGAAGAAGAGCTGGGAGGGCTTCGCGGGCTCGCTCGTGCTCGGCACCGCGATGGTCACCCTGATCGCGGTGCTCGCGCTCGAGCTGCCCTGGTGGGTGGGAGTCGCGATCGGTGCGGTGCTGGTCGTGATCTCCACCTGCGGGGACCTCGCCGAGTCGCTGCTGAAGCGGGACCTCGGGATCAAGGACATGGGGCACCTGCTGCCCGGCCACGGGGGCGTGCTGGACCGGGTGGACTCGATCCTCCTTGCCGCCCCCACCACCTACGTCATGCTGGAGGTACTGCTGCCATGAACGAGACCCCGCCTCGCACCCCTGCCGCAGGGACGAGCAACCCCGACCTCTCCCGCGAGGCCGTCCCCGGGCAGAAGGTCGCCCTCGCCCCCGGCCAGCTGCAGCTGCGTCCCACCCGTCGTGGGAAGCCGCCGGCGCACCTGGCCGACCTCACGCTCGAGGAGCGGATCGAGGCGGTGAAGGAGATGGGCCTGCCCGGCTTCCGCGCCAAGCAGCTCTCGGTGCACTACTTCGAGCACTTCACCACGGATCCCGAGGACCTCACCGACATCCCCAAGGACCTCCGCCAGCAGCTCGTGGACCGCTTCTTCCCGCCGCTGCTGAGCGTCGTCTCGCGCCAGAGCGCGGACCACGGCGCCACGCAGAAGTTCCTGTGGAAGCTGTTCGACGGCCCGATGGTCGAGTCCGTGCTGATGCGCTACAGCGACCGGGTCACCCTGTGCATCTCCTCGGAGGCGGGCTGCGGCATGAACTGCCCCTTCTGCGCGACCGGGCAGATGGGCCTGACCCGCAACCTCTCCACCGCCGAGATCCTCGAGCAGGTGCGCATCGCGAACCGGATGCTCGCGAGCGGCGAGCTGCCCGGCGGCCCCGGCCGCGTCTCGAACATCGTGTTCATGGGCATGGGGGAGCCGCTGGCGAACTACCGCCCCGTCGCGACCACCTGCAAGCGGCTGAACGCCCCGGCCCCGGAGGGGTTCGGGATGGGCGCCCGCCACATCACCGTCTCCACCGTCGGCCTCGCACCGGCGGTCCGCAAGCTCACCGCGGAGAAGATCCCGGTCACCCTCGCGGTCTCGCTGCACGCCCCGGACGATGCGCTGCGTGACGAGCTGGTGCCGATCAACACCCGCTTCGACGTCGACGAGATCCTCGATGCGGCCTGGGAGTACTTCGAGACCACCGGCCGACGGGTCTCCATCGAGTACGCGCTGATCCGGGACATCAACGACCAGGCCCACCGCGCCCAGCTGCTCGCCGACAGGCTGATCGCCAAGGGCGGGGCGCACTGGATCCACGTCAACCCCATCCCGCTGAACCCCGTCAAGGGCTCGAAGTGGACCGCCTCGGATCCCCTGGTCGAGAAGCGCTTCGTGGAGATCCTGCGGGACAACGGCATCTCCGCCACGATCCGCGACACCCGCGGCTCCGACATCGACGGCGCCTGCGGCCAGCTCGCCGCCGAGGTGATCGAGTCCGACGCCCACCGCGAGGACCGCGAGGCGCGCGTCGCCCGGGTCGAGGCGGTCGCCTCGGCCGTCGCCGACTGACGCTGCGGCCCGGCCCCGTCCGGGACCGCAGAGCCCAGCACGCCTCCCCGAATCGCCCCTCCCGCGCCGCTACAGTGGGACACCGACAGCACCGAGGAAGGACCACCAGGTGAGCACATCGTTCGAGCGTGTCTCGCGCTTCAGCGTCGGATACGACATGCGCGAGGTCGACGAGTTCCTCTCCCGCGCCCGCAAGGCCTACGAGGGCCGCGACCCGTCCTTCGACGGCTCCGACATCACCGCGGCGAGCTTCGGCACCGAGCGCGGCGGCTACGACATGCGCGTGGTCGACGAGGCACTGGACCGCCTCTCCGACGCGTTCGCGCTGCAGGCCCGCGACGACGCCATCGCCGCCCAGGGCGAGGAGGCATGGGTCGCCCAGCTCACCGAGCGTGCCGAGACGCTCAAGGAGCGGCTCGAGCGCCCCGCGGGCGACCGCTTCGCCCCGGCCGCGCAGGGCGAGCCCGCCTACGACAAGGGCGACGTCGACGCCCTGTGCGACCAGCTCGTCGCCTACTTCACCGACGGCCACCCGATGAGCGTGGACGACGTGCGCCGCGCCGCCTTCGGCCGCCGCCGCGGCCCCGAGGGCTACCGCGAGGCCGTGGTCGACGTGTACCTCGACCATGTCGCGGACGTGATGGCCTCCGTGCCGTGACCGGCGCCGCCCCCCGGCGCCTGGTCCTGCTGGGATCCACCGGCTCCATCGGCACGCAGGCGCTCGACGTCCTCGCCCGCTACGGGGACGTCGCGACCCTCCACGGCCTCGCCGTCGGCGGCACCCGGCCCGGCCTCGTCGCCGAGCAGGTGCTCGCGCACCGCCCCGCCGAGCTCGTCGTCTCCGACCCCGCCCGGGCCGTCGCGGTGCGCGAGGCCGTCGAGGCGGCCTGCTCCGCCGCCGGCCTCCCCGCGCCGCGGATCAGCGCGGGCGCCGAGGCGGTCGTCGAGCTCGCCGGGTCCCTCGGCGCGCAGGACGTGGTCCTCAACGCGATCACCGGCTCCGTCGGCCTGCTGCCCACCCTCGCCGCGCTCCGCTCCGGGGCCCGTCTCGCGCTGGCGAACAAGGAGTCCCTCGTCGTCGGCGGAGACCTGGTCACCGGCGCCGCCGCGCCCGGGCAGATCCTCCCCGTCGACTCCGAGCACACCGCGATCGCGCAGGCCCTGGCCGGGGTGCGCCACGACCAGATCGACCACCTCGTGGTCACCGCCTCCGGGGGGCCCTTCCGCGGCCGCACCCGCGCCGAGCTCGACGGCGTCACCCCCGAGCAGGCGCTCGCCCACCCCACCTGGTCGATGGGCCGGGTCATCACCACGAACTCCGCGACCCTGGTGAACAAGGCGCTCGAGGTGATCGAGGCCTGCTTCCAGTTCGACCTGCCGGAGGAGCGCGTGCAGGTGGTCGTCCACCCCCAGTCGATCGTCCACTCGATGGTCACGCTCGTCGACGGCTCCACCATCGCCCAGGCGAGCCCGCCGGACATGCGCCACGCGATCGGCTGGGCCCTCGCCCATCCCGAGAAGCTCCCCGGCCTCGCCGCCCCGCTGGACTTCTCCGCCGCGCAGTCCTGGACCTTCGAGCCCGTGGACGAGGACACCTTCGACGCGATCGCGCTGGCCCGCGCCGCGCACCGCCAGGGCGGGGGAGCGATGGCCGTGTACAACGCCGTGAACGAGGAGGCGGTCGACGCCTTCTTCGACGGGCGCCTCGACTTCCTCGGCATCACCGGGCTGATCCGGGCGGTGCTCGAGCTCCCGACGCGGCCGCGCGCGGAGCGCGCCGACGGCGTCGATGCCCTCCTCGAGCTCGAGTCCTGGGCGCGCGCCGCCGCGGCCGAGCTCCTCGCGGCCCGGGCGCGCTGAGCGTGCTGCTGTTCGCGCTCGGCGTCCTCGTCATCGCGGCGGGGCTCGCGCTCTCGATCGCGCTGCACGAGATCGGGCACCTGGTCCCCGCGAAGCTGTTCGGGGTCCGTGTCACCCAGTACATGATCGGCTTCGGGCCGACGGTCCTCTCCCGCACCCGCGGCGAGACCGAGTACGGGCTGAAGGCCATCCCGCTGGGCGGCTACATCCGGATGATCGGCATGTACCCGCCGCACAAGGGTGAGCCCGAGGGCACGATTCGCGAGGACTCCACCGGCCTGCTCCAGCAGATGACGGAGATGTCCGAGGACGCGAAGGCGTACGAGTCCGCCCAGTACGGGCCCGAGGACGCCCACCGCACCTTCGTGGCGCTGTCGGTGCCGAAGAAGCTCGTGGTCATGCTCGGCGGGCCCACCATGAACCTGCTCATCTCCGTGCTGCTGATGGTGGTGCTGGTCAGCGGGATCGGCCTGCCCTCGGTGACGCCGACGGTGCAGAGCGTCTCCGAGTGCGTGGTCCCGGCCGACGCGCCGGTGGACGTCTCCTGCGAGGGACAGCCCCCGGCCCCCGCGCTCGAGGCCGGGATCCGTCCCGGCGACGTGCTGCGCGAGATCGACGGCGCCCCGATCACGCGCTGGGAGGACGTCACCGAGGCCGTCCGCGCCGCGGACGACCGCACGATCGAGGTCGTCGTCGAGCGTGACGGGCGGGAGATCCCGCTCGAGGCGACCCTCGTGATCGACGCCCGCCCCGTCCTGGACGAGGACGGCGCCGCGGTGCGCGACGCCGACGGGAGGTTGGTCACCGAGGAGGTCGGGTTCCTCGGCGTGGCCGGCACCCCCGACCTCGTCCCGCAGTCCCCGGCCGAGGTGCCTGCGATGGCGTGGGACGCCTTCGTGCGCACCGGACAGATCGTGGTGACCCTCCCGGTGCGGCTGTACGAGGTGGCGCAGGCCGCCTTCGGCAGCGCCGATCGCGACCCGGACGGACCGCTCGGCGTCGTCGGCGTCTCCCGCCTGGCCGGCGAGGTCGCCTCCGCCGACGAGCCCGGCTTCGAGCTGCGCGAGAAGGTCGGGACGATGATCTCGATGCTCGCCTCGCTGAACATGGCGCTGTTCGTGTTCAACCTCGTCCCGCTGCTGCCGCTGGACGGCGGGCACGTCGCCGGGGCGCTGCTCGAGGGGATCCGACGCCGGATCGCTCGGCTGCGGGGACGCCCGGATCCCGGCCCCGTGGACATGTCGCGGATGCTCCCGCTGACCAATGCGGTCGCGCTCGTGTTCATCGTGATGACGCTGCTGCTGCTCTACGCCGACATCGTCAAGCCGATCACGCTGTTCCCCTGACCGCCGCGCGCCCGGTCCTCCGGGGCCGGCCCGACAGGCGCCGGTCCGACGCGCGCCGGCTCGATCGACGGCGGCTCGTCCGCGGCGCGCACCGGACATTGCGGGGCTGTGCCCCGGGCCACGTCGTGCGTGCAGGAGCGGTGGAGGTGTCGCACCTCGCCTCGCCGGAGCCCGTCGGCGGTCCATAATGGAGGGGTGACTTCCGTGAGCCTCGGCATCCCCTCCGTCAAGACGCCCCCGCCGGTCCTCGCCCCCCGGCGGACGACCCGCAAGGTGAAGCTGGGCGACCTGTACGTCGGCGGCGACGCGCCGATCACCGTGCAGTCGATGACCACCACTCCGACGCACGACATCAACGCGACCCTCCAGCAGATCGCGGAGCTGACCGCTGCCGGCTGCGACATCGTGCGCGTGGCCTGCCCGCGCCAGGAGGACGCCGACGCGCTCGTCGCGATCGCCGCGAAGTCCCCGATCCCGGTGATCGCCGACATCCACTTCCAGCCCAAGTACGTCTTCGCCGCGATCGAGGCGGGCTGCGCGGGCGTCCGCGTCAACCCCGGCAACATCCGCCGCTTCGACGACCAGGTGAAGGACATCGCCAAGGCCGCGAAGGACCACGGCACCGCGCTGCGCATCGGCGTGAACGCCGGCTCGATCGACAAGCGCATGATGACCGGCGACCGCGTCACCCCCGAGGCGCTCGTCGCCTCCGCGAAGTGGGAGGCGTCCCTCTTCGAGGAGCACGACTTCCACGACTTCGGCATCTCGGTCAAGCACAACGACCCCGTGATCATGGTCGAGGCCTACCGCCAGCTCGCCGCCGAGGGCGACTGGCCGCTGCACCTCGGCGTCACCGAGGCGGGCCCCGCCTTCCAGGGCACCATCAAGTCCTCGGTCGCCTTCGGCATCCTGCTCGGCGAGGGCATCGGCGACACCATCCGCGTCTCCCTCTCCGCCCCGCCGGTGGAGGAGGTCAAGGTCGGCAACCAGATCCTGCAGTCGCTGAACCTCAAGCCGCGGAAGCTCGACATCGTCTCCTGCCCCTCCTGCGGCCGCGCCCAGGTCGACGTCTACACCCTCGCCGACAAGGTCACCGAGGGGCTCAAGCACCTCGAGGTTCCGCTGCGCGTCGCTGTCATGGGCTGCGTCGTCAACGGCCCCGGCGAGGCGCGCGAGGCCGATCTCGGCGTCGCCTCCGGCAACGGCAAGGGCCAGATCTTCGTCAAGGGCGAGGTCATCAAGACCGTCCAGGAGGAGGACATCGTGGAGACCCTCCTCGCCGAGGCGAACCGCATCGCCGCCGAGATGGGCGAGGACGTCCCCGCCGGCGGCGCCCCCTCCGTCTCCGTGGGCTGAGACCGTGTTCCGGCGGGGCGGGCGCCTGCGCGCAGTGCGCCCCGGCACGGTGGACGCGGCGCTGGAACTCGCCCTGCGGGACCCGGTCACCAACGCGCTCGGCGGGGCCCGGCTGCGGGAGACCGCCCGCTCCGCCTCCCTCGCTCAGGAGTTCTCCCTGGTGGGCGATGACCGCCTGCCCGAGGGCGTCCTCTGGCACGGGGTGAACCTCTCGCCGCTGTCCTCGACCCCGCGTGCCCTCGACGAGTTCGGGGCGCACCTGGCGGGCAGGCCTCGCCGGGCCAGCTCGGTGGTGGGGGAGCGGGCCGCGATCGAACGACTGTGGGAGACCCTCGGCCGCTCCTGGGACCGGGAGGTGCGCGAGCACCGCTGGAGCCAGCCGCTGCTGCTCGCGGACCCGCCGGCGCTGATGCCCTCGCTGCCCGGCGCCGGACTGCGGGCCGCCGAGCCGCAGGACGCGGCGGCCGTGTTCCCGGCCGCGGTGGCGATGTTCCGCGAGGAGGTCGGGATCGATCCGCTGCTCGGCGACGGCGGCCGCTCCTACCGCCACCGGGTCGGGGAGCTGATCCGGCAGCGCCGCACCTATGCGGTGGTCGAGGAGGGCGAGGTGCTGTTCAAGGCCGATGTCGGCGCGCTCTTCGGCCCCGTCGCCCAGATCCACGGCGTGTGGGTGCGCCCGGACCGTCGCGGCCACGGGCTGGGCCGCACCGCGATGGCCGAGCTCGTCGCCCAGGTGCGCCGCGACCACGCCCCGCAGGTCTCCCTCTACGTCAACGACTTCAACGAGCCGGCCCGGCGCGCCTACGCCGCCTCCGGCTTCCGCCAGGTCGGAGAGCTCACCACGCTGCTCTTCTGAGCGCGCCGCGCTGTGCGACCCGTCGGCTCAGGCGGGACGGTGAGCGGTGAGCACGTACTGCAGCGCGAGCCGGTCCGGGTCCTCCCGCAGCCGGTAGCGGTCGCCGTCGCGCACCATGAGCTCGGGCCACGGGCACCAGGCCGCGAACGGGACCTCCTCGAAGGAGTCCAGCACCAGCCCGGCCTGCAGCAGCGCGGTGAGGATCTCCCCGATCGAGTGGTTCCACTCGTGGCTGACGGTGTGGGTCACGCGGGGCGTGCCCTCGGGGACCGGCACATAGCTGCCCACCTGGTCCCAGGTCATCGGCTGCTCCCGCTGGAAGTAGGGCTGCTCGATCTTCAGCCCGTCGGAGACGTCGTCACCCACCGCCATGAACATCGGGTGGTCGTCGCGGATCAGGAAGCGGCCGCCCGGGCGTCGGCGTTGTCGGTGCCGTTGCGGTGGGGCGTGCCGGTGGTGTCCATGCCGGGCACGCTAGGGCTCGCCCGGGCCGGGGTGCCAGCGAGCTATCGCGCCGCCCCGGTGCGCGGCGCGGAGCGCGAGCGAGTCGGTGCGCTGCTCAGGCGGCGAGCGCGTCGAGGGCCAGCAGCGTGTTCGCGGCGGTCCAGGCCAGCGGCGCGACCTGGGCCGGGCGGCCGTCGTGCAGCACCTTCTCGGGCAGGGAGCCCTGCTCGGTGCGGTGCGCGGCGAGCCAGGAGAGGACCTCGCGGGCGGCCCGGTGCTCCCTGGCCCGGGCGAGGCCCAGGCCCAGCAGGCTGGTCGACGGGGTCCAGCTGATCCCGTCCTGCTTCCAGGCCGCGCCGGGCGCGATGCCGCCGGCAGGCCGGGACAGCTCGCCCCGCAGCGCCCTCAGGCGTGCCGGATCGATCATGCCGTGCAGGCCCGTCGCGTCGAACAGGGCGAGTGCGGAGTCGGCGCCGCCGCCGTCGCGATAGCGCTGCCAGCCGCCGCGCCCGAAGGTCCCCTCGAGCAGGTGCGCGAAGACCTGCGCGGACTCCTCCGCGCCGGCGGTGCCGGTGAGCTCCGCCCCGGCGCGCAGCCCGGCGAGGGTCGCTCCCGCGCCCCACAGGGTCGCGGCGCCCTCGCGCACCTCCCAGTAGTCGGGGGAGGCGGGCGGCAGCGCGGTCCCGCCCGAGGTGGCGTGGTGCAGCGCCGCGAGCGAAGTCGTCACCAGCGGTGCGAGCCGGTCGGCGACGGCCCCGCCTCCGGCGCCCGCAGCGGCGACCGCCTCGGCGCTCGCCCACAGGAGCAGCCCCGTCCCGTCGAACTGCGGGGCGCGGCGATCGGGGGCGCGGTCGGTGCCGGGCACGTAGCGCGCCTCGAACCAGCCGTCGGCCTGCTGGAGGTCCTGGAGGTGGGCGAGCACGTCGGCGGCGCGATCGGCCGCGCCGATCCGGGCCAGGGCGACGGCGCAGAACGCCGCATCGCGCGGCCACACGTACCGCCAGTTCGCGGTCCAGCCGGCGACGGGGGCGGGCAGGCCGTCGTCGAGCACCCAGAGGTCCGCGAGCGCGGTGTCCGCGAGGTCGACGAGCAGGTCGGCGTCCCCGGCGGCGCTGCTCGTCCCCGCGGCGGAGACCTCGGCCCCGGCGGCGGAATCGCCGACCCCCGAGGGGGCGTCGCCGCCCTCCGCCAGTCGTGCGCGCAGCCGTTCGCGCCAGGCCGCGGCCCGTGCGGCGAACTCCGCGGCGCGGTCCCGGGCGGGGGAGTGCTC